>NZ_JBCOCI010000245.1:0-1843 GCF_040929485.1 Phocaeicola sp. RTP21198st1_B8_RTP21198_201120
TTAAAGAAAATGTTGTTGGTTGGGCTACTTCCTGGCTATTTGATATGCCAGGCACAAAATGTCCAAAACAAAGAAGATGTACCCTTGGATTTAGGATATCGTGTACTCCCTATGGGAGATTATAACGGTTCAGCCTACACAATCTCGGGTAAACAGTTACGCAATCTACCTGTTACAAATCTTTCGGCAGTATTAGCCGGACTGGTACCTGGTTATTTTGCCCGACAAGTGCAAGGTGGTGGATTAGTGAATGAACAGAATTCATTCTGGATAAGAGGACAAAGAAGTAATTCGCCCGATGTATTAGTACTGGTTGATGGACAGGAACGGGATTTTGCTGTTTTGTCATCACACGAAGTAGAATCAATTACCGTATTGAAAGATGCTGCAGCAACAGCCTTATATGGAATGCGTGCAGGCAGTGGAGCTATTCTGGTTACAACTCGTAAGGGAGCAAAGGGAAAACCGCAGGTTGAATTGACAGCTCAAATTATAGCTCAACAACCACTTAAAGAGTTAAAGTCATTAAACGCAGCCGATTATGCAAGACAGCACAACATAGCCCGTCATAATGACAATATGGATCCCCTGTATTCGAACTATGATATAATGAATTATGCTAAGAATGATCCTAATTCCATTTTATATCCCAATGTAGATTGGGCTGATAAATATTTAAAGGATATCCGATGGAGTCAACGCTATAATCTTAATATTCAAGGAGGAACAGAAAAAAGTACATATTTCGTGAATGCAATGTATACTCGTAACAATGGCTACTTCAATACAGATGATTCACATGATTATAATACCAATCACTCTGCTGAACGGTTTAATATCCGTTCCAATATCGATTTTGCCGTAACTCGCACTACCCAACTGGATGTAAATCTGTATGGCTGGTATCAAAGTCAGAATGGCCCTGGCAGCGGAGCCGAAAATATCTATAAAAATCTAGTCACATTACCGCAAGGAATCTTCCCAGAATGGTACAATGACCAAGGATATACAGATCAATACGGCAATGTTATCAATGCAGAAGATGGGAAAATTGTAGCAGGAAATGCATTCCGTGAAAATCCATGGGCAATGCTAAATCGCTCCGGCTACTTCCAGGACAAACAATTGTATGGTTCTTTCCGTACAAAACTCTCACAGGATCTTTCCTTCATAACAGAGGGATTAAAAGCTTCTGTTGCTCTATCCATGGATTCACGTACAATTTCTTCTATCAGACGTACAATAACTTTCGCATATTACGAAAAGGATGCGACGAATGAGAATGTTCTCCGCCGGACCCGTGAAGATGACTCAATGATAAACAAGGTAGATAATACCAGTTCTTTCCGCCGGACCGGTATCGTGGCTCAATTAGATTATAACCGTACCTTTGGAAAACATGGAGTTTCGGCTTTAGCTTTCTATGAACAATATGAAAGCAATGATGAAATGGTATTGCCAACCCGATTCCAAAGCGTAAATGGTTGGTTCGGCTATAATTATGATAAAAAATATGGCATCGATGTTATCGGAGCTTATCAGGGATCTCACAAATTTGGTCCGGGACACAAATTCGGTTTCTTCCCTACAATATCTGCCGGATGGACTGTTTCTAACGAATCTTTCTGGAAAGATGCAAAAAAAATAGTGCCCTACCTGAAGCTAAAAGCATCTTATGGACAAGTCGGCAACTCATCCGGCGTAGATGCCTTTTATTACAGAGGACGTATGTGGCCGCAAAACGAAGTCTATATTACAGGGGTAAACATGGGAACAAAGCTTGGAGGATACATTCAGGATATACTTCCAAATCCCGGATTGACTTGGGAGAAAGCTAGAATTC
>NZ_JBCOCI010000246.1:0-1318 GCF_040929485.1 Phocaeicola sp. RTP21198st1_B8_RTP21198_201120
TAAAGGATATTATAAATTTAAAGCTGGGGAAGTTTATTCTGTAGAAGGACAGCCACAAACCGGAAAAAGGGACAAATGTGATATTTATGCTGTTATGTATGAGGCAGAAAATAATTCTATCATGCTTAATGGTGATAACGTATTTAACTCTGATAAATTGGTATTATTAGCACGAATAGAACCTGAAGATATTGTTGAATCAGATGAATGGAATGAGTTTACTATACATTTCGAATCAGTAAAAGGACGAGAAATTGACGATACGAAACTACAAAACGGTAAATATAAATTAGGTATTGTACTATCATCCAGCGTAGATGGCGCCTATTTTAGAGGAGCTGTCGGTAGCACTCTATACGTTGATGAGCTAGAACTTATTTGTAAAGAATAAATAAAACTAACACAATGAAAAAATATCAATCAATCAATATCATAGTTGTGCTGCTATTTGTAAGCATATTCACAGCTCAAGCACAGGAAGAAAGAAACCAAGGTATCATCTGGTCTTATTTACATGGATGGGAATATGGAATAAAAGCCGGTTTCAATATTGGTGGAACTTCACCATTACCTCTACCAAAAGAAATCCGTAAAATTGATAGTTATGCACCAGGAATCGCAATTTCAATTGAAGGTAATGCGACGAAGTGGTTCGATCCCAAATGGGGGATGACTGTAGGAGTGCGACTTGAAAATAAGAATATGACCACCGAAGCTACCGTAAAAAATTACGGTATGAAAATTATCAACACCAATGGTGGAGAATTACAAGGATTATGGACAGGAGGAGTAAAGACCAAAGTTAAAAACTCATATCTGACAATTCCGGTGGTTGCTAACTATAAGATAAGCAAGCGTTGGAAATTGTCTGCAGGTCCATACATATCATACCTCATCGAAGGAGGATTCTCCTGACATGTATACAACGGTCATTTACGTACCCCGGACCAAACAGGTTCACGAGTTGTTTTCTCTGGGGAAAGCATAGCTACCTATGATTTTTCCGAAAATCTCCGAAAATTTCAATGGGGACTACAACTAGGCGGCGAATGGAGAGCATTTAAACATCTAAATGTATACGCTGACTTAACGTGGGGGATGAATGATATTTTCAAAAAAGATTTTGATACAATCTCATTTGCCATGTATCCTATTTATTTGAACGTGGGATTTGGATATGCATTTTAGCATATTGTTTTATACTAAACGATCCAGAATATTGTGTCAATAGAAAACTACGGGAATTCTTCTCGTAGTTTTTTATTTATGTATGGGCTAAATCAATAAATACAGGGTAGTATCGTAAGCGTCTCTGCGT
>NZ_JBCOCI010000246.1:1328-1830 GCF_040929485.1 Phocaeicola sp. RTP21198st1_B8_RTP21198_201120
ACCACCAAAAAGCGGGTATCTCTCATCAATAAAATAGTCCAATAAGGTTCAAACAGGCGTAAGATGGCTTGTTTTTGTTGCAATGAATCTATATAAATCCGGCTTGTATGGCTTAATAATCCCACTTTGATAGCCAGGGCTGTACAGCCTACATATGTAGGCTATAAAAAGATTACCGTTTCCAATGTATTATTTAGCTGCCAAATACAAGTTATCATCCTATAAAGTGAATATTCTTGTGGCTTCATATGGGTGTTTTTCCATGATACTACACTAAAGCGGATGCAGTAGGGGTATGATAGATACCTGTTTGAGAAATCATCTATCACACTTATCTTATTGAAAATTAGCTTAATATAAAAATAAATGATAGTATGGTAAATATTTTTCACTATGTAGTATTTGCTGAGTTCAAATTCATTGAAACTTTATATCCGGAGTTATTCTATAGTGAACAAATTCTTTTCTGTATCGTATATTGAATGACATTTTGGGTATGATT
>NZ_JBCOCI010000247.1:0-834 GCF_040929485.1 Phocaeicola sp. RTP21198st1_B8_RTP21198_201120
ATACTGGCTAAACAACACGGATTTCGTGATGCTTAACAAAATAGAAAAAGCATATAAGAAAAGTGATGTTTACTTAGAAGTGTTGTCTTACTTAGTAATTCTCATTGCGGTAGGTATATAGTTTAACTTGGTGGCAAAGATAACACTTTCTATTAGATTTCACTCTATTAAGACTGAAAAAGAATGAGTTTCATTTATTTAGAGGCTCCGTTTACCTCATTCAGAGCCTCCGATTACTCCAAATAGAGCCTCTGTTTACCCTATTCAGAGGCTCTGTTTTAGAAGTGAATTATATTCTTTCTTATTCTTATACATCAAACAGTTGATTTAATCCCTCACTCATACTGGGATGCGTGAAGATAAAATCGCGCAAGAATGTAGACGTCTGGCCTGTCTTTATCGCCATAGCTACGATATTGATGATTTCTGAAGCATCGGCGCAGAATAGAGTACAGCCCATAATCTTCCCGTTATGATTATTGATGATAGCTTTTAGCATACCATCTGTCTGCCTCAATGTACGGGTACGGACGATGGAGGAAGCCGGCAACCGGGAAACTTTAAATGAATATCCTCTTTTCAGAGCTTCTTCTTCACTGATTCCGATATGTGCCAATGGCGGATCAATAAACACTGCATATTGCACAGGATCACGGTCTCCGATATCACGTTTCTTGTCGCCGAAGAGCTGGTCACGGATAATCCGGAAATCATCTAGCGAGACATAAGTAAATTGCGATCCGCCTTTCACATCTCCCATTGCCCATATATGAGGAACAGTAGTGCGTAACTGATCGTTTACGATGATAGCTCCGTGAGCATCAACTCCTATAC
>NZ_JBCOCI010000247.1:844-1819 GCF_040929485.1 Phocaeicola sp. RTP21198st1_B8_RTP21198_201120
ACCGTCGGATATGTCCGAGTAAGTCAGTGTCACTCCGTCATTCGTGTCATGGATAGACTGCGCACGAGCGTTCAGATGGATTTCAATACCTTTCTTCTCCATCACTTCTTTGACGCTGTTTGCAATATCCCGATCTTCGCGAGGCATAAATTTGTTTCCTCCTTCGAGTATCGTCACTTTACTGCCGAAACCGGCATACATAGAAGCGAACTCCAGTCCGATATATCCTCCACCTATGATAATCAGGTGATGAGGAAGTACGTTTAAGTCCAAAAGCGCACTACTGGTATATACGTGCTGACTTTGCTGAATACCATCTATTGCAGGGATAATGGGAGTAGACCCCGTGTTGATAAATATCTCTTTTCCTTTCAGTTCGATTTCTCCTTCGGGAAGTTCCACTTTTATGGTATCGGCGGATATGAAAGACCCCGTTCCGGTATAGATAGTCACATTAGGACGTTTGCTTAGTCTTTCGTAATTATCATTCCTAAGAAAGGAAGTGAGGCGGTTCTTTCGGCCGATGGCTTGTTTGTACATATTCGCCTGCTTCGGAAAATCATCGTGGTAAAGCAAAGCGGAAACCTCGGCTTCATGCACCAGTGTCTTTGTTGGGATACAGGCTACATTCGGACAGCTTCCTCCATACATCATGTTGGAACGTTCTACGATGGCCACTTGCCATCCGCGGTTGGAAAGTTCGGCAGCCAGGGTTTTCCCTGCCTTGCCGAATCCTATAATAATTGCATCATATTGTTTCATAACTTCTTGTATTAACGATTTGTATGAGACTATATAACAGTCTGAAAATACGATTTGTTCCGCAATGGCAAGAAGTCAGAATCCTCTTTAGTGGTTGTCTTAGTCTTTTTTAAGTGTTTTGAGTACGCGTTGTGACGAGTCGGATAATAACACTACGGCACTGGCTAAGATCACAATATCTTTAATCACCAACCGCCCTGCACCGGATAGTAA
>NZ_JBCOCI010000248.1:0-1818 GCF_040929485.1 Phocaeicola sp. RTP21198st1_B8_RTP21198_201120
CAAAATCCTGAGCAACTTTTTGTTGCTCAGGTACTTAAAAAGTTTAATTTATAATAGTGTTGCGGAATTAAGGTAAATAAAATGATGATTCAGAAGTTCCAAATAACGATCGGACAATTCCTTTCCATACATGTCTTTCAAACGGTCAGTCAACAGACGACGGTTGAGACGAATAAAATTTGATTTGGGTAACTCTCCTATCAGCGTAGCAATATTCTTATTCTCCACATTGGCATTCGCATCATATTTACTGCCAGTTGCCGGATTGGAAGCGTCACAATAGTCAAGCAAAAACTTCAGTTTATCTCTCACCTCACGATCCTCCAAATGTTTCTGACGATACAGCATATACGCCTTGGCAACACTGTAATAATGTTCAGCCATCAGGGCCACCTCCACCTGATTCTGGATTTCTTCCACATTCATTCCATCACTGACACTAACGCGACTCAATACAGTAGTAATCACATCCTGGGTAGCAAAACTTCCTACTGACAAAAATGCTTTGGCTATTGCATTTTTAATTTTATCAAGAGAGAAAGTTTCTTTTTTACCATCTCTCTTAATAATAAATACCTCTGAATTAATCATACTTATAAATTAAGGTTATACAAAACACACATTATTCAATATAAGTCTTTCACACACGACAATTCATGGAAACCAGTAATAAAAAGGATCAGTATGATTCGTTCTATCGCCTTTCACCCGAAAGCCATGAATGATATAAACAATAACGGCAGGTCTTCTGACTTGTTTCCGTTGTAGCGCCTTCCCGGTTTTCACAATAACCAGTGGCTAAGAATGTCACAACACTTCCCCACACTATGGGAGGATAAAACTTACAGCTACGGGGATAGTTCCTGATTTGCACAGGATTCCCTTTTAATTCCGTTTCGCGCCAACGGCTAATCCGGAAACCGATATTACTGACAAAGTTAGGAATTAAATCAATAAAACAACTGGAAAAAGAAAAAAAACTTCAAGCAACACTTTTTTCATCTTTTCCGCTTCGTTTAATTATAAAATCCATTATCTTTGCCCCGAATTGGTTTCGGATAGTCTATCTGCTATTCGGATTAAAAGGGAATCGGGTGCAAATCCCGGACAGTCCCGCTGCTGTGAAGCTCTGCTGGAATCTTGAAAAATACCTTTGCCACTGATGTGACAATCCTCACATCGGGAAGGCTTCAAGATAAGGAGTCAGTCAGAAGACCTGCCATTCATTAAAGGCTGTTTTTACTCGTGGGATTAGGAAAGCAGTACGAAAGAAAATAAGAAAATAAAAAATTTACGGGAGGAATGCCTATGAAAAAGGTATGTCCACGTTGTGGTGCAACATTTGATTGTATGCACAATGATATTTTATCGTGTCATTGCGCAACTGTCCGACTGGATGCTCTGCAACGCACCTATTTAATGGAGAATTATTCCGATTGCCTGTGCCATGACTGCCTGAAAGCCGTCAAGGACAGTTTCTATGCCTGCGAAATTAACCCCCGTTATAATAAGAAGAAAAATGATAAAGAAAGTATTGATTGCAAACAGAGGTGAAATAGCCTTACGTGTAATGCGTTCCTGCCGAGAAATGGGCATACGGACCGTTGCTGTCTTTTCAGAAGCCGACCGCACTTCTCATCATGTGATGTATGCTGACGAGGCCTATCTTATAGGTCCTGCTATAGCCAGGGAAAGCTATTTAAATATAGAAAAAGTAATAGAGACTGCCAAACGATGCAAAGCCGATGCCATTCATCCCGGTTATGGTTTTTTGTCCGAGAATGCTGATTTTGCCCGCCGATGCAAAGAGGAGGGGAT
>NZ_JBCOCI010000249.1:0-1817 GCF_040929485.1 Phocaeicola sp. RTP21198st1_B8_RTP21198_201120
AGAAAATATCACGTCGGACGATGATATGACTAATTACCGCTCTTACTGTGGTGAAGTGAGGTTCCTTCGTGCTTATGCCTATTACCGACTTGTACAGGCTTTTGGTCCGGTAACTATTTTGCGTAGTAATACTCAAACCGACATGACCCGTTCAACGATCAATGCTGTATATAAATATGTTCTTGAAGATCTACAGTATACGATGGACCATACTCCGAGATTACGTCCGAATGAAATGGCTCATTATGGTGCTGTCACTGCTTTCTCGGCAGAGATGCTTGCAGCAAAGATACATCTGAATCAGGGTAATTATGGAGAAGTTGAAACATTGACAGATGATATTATCGGTAGCAAGAAATTTAAGCTTTATGATGATTACTATAATTTATTCAAGATTCCGGGTAAGGTTTGTGATGAATCGTTATTCGAATGTCAGTGTACTGACTTTGGTCTTGGGTCAGGTGATATGGTAGATGCTGATAACTGGTTTGTATTCCAAGGACCGGCGAACGACGGAAATATTTCAGGCTGGGGATTTATCGGTATATATAAAGATTTCCGTGATTGGGCAGCGGCTCGTGGTGAGACTATCCGTGCTACGACTTCGTTCCTGTTGGCTGGTACAACTACTCCAAGCGGTGATGTGATTCGTGAATTGCAGAACTCTACTCAAACAGATTGCTGGAATGGAAAAGCTTATACTCCGACAAATCAGTTGACACCAGGTCGTACCAAATATGGTGCAAATAACAATGTACGTATATTCCGTTACGCTGATGTATTATTGATGAATGCAGAAGCTAAGGTACGTTTGGGCAAGGATGGTGATGCGTCATTGAAACTTGTACGTGATCGTGCGGGAATGTCCGAGATTGATGGTGCGACTGTAGACCAAATCCTTGATGAACGCCGTATGGAACTTGTTTGTGAGTGGGGAGAACGTTACAATGACTTGATTCGTACCGGTAAGGCTGCTTCTGTGCTTGGTTCCAAAGGATGGACTGAAGATAAAACCTATTATCCGCTTCCTTTCGATCAGGTATCTAATATCCCAAGTCTGACGAACGAACCGATTGACGAGTAATTATGTCTAAATAAAATTAGGAAATGACAGGAATAGTAAAAAAGATATTACTAAGTTCTGGGATAGCGTTCTCTGCCTTGGCAGGGAACGCATTACCACCGGAAGATTCTATAAAAGTAGTAAAAGGACAGGTAAGCGACTACTATATCCCGGTAGTAAATCAATACGAAATAACCGGAACGGTTGTAGATGAACGGGGTAATCCGCTTGAAGGGGCTACCGTTATGTTTTTCTCGAGTCCGGTTCATTGTAACACGAACATAGAAGGCCGTTATACGTTGAAGGCTACTGATAACGATGTGCATCTTTATGCCTATTATCCGGGAAAATCTTTTGCCAATGTAAAACGTGCTGTTGACGACCGGCAAGTGAAAATCGTTATGCAATCAGGAAAGCATAAGTCTGTGCAGCGTCAGCCTGCTCAAGCTACAAGGTGGTATGACCCTGCGCATCCTGTCACTCGTACCTATTGTAATCCTATGAATATTAGTTATAACTATGAACCTTATAACAACAATGTTCAGTCTAACGGATCGTTCAGATCTTCTGCCGATCCGATGGGATTAATTTATAAAGATGAGTATTTCCTGTTTTCCACGAACCAGGGAGGCTTCCATTATTCAAAGAATCTAAGTGACTGGGAATTTGCTCCGGCCTCTTTCCAGCGTCGTCCTACGGACGACGATATGTGTGCTCCGGCAGCATTTGTAAGCGGAGATACGCTGTTCTATAC
>NZ_JBCOCI010000250.1:0-1096 GCF_040929485.1 Phocaeicola sp. RTP21198st1_B8_RTP21198_201120
AGACTCAGCAGGAACTTACTTATGATATCGGTAACGGCAAATTGAATGCTGTTCCGATGGATGATAGCTTTTTGCCTTTAAAAGAATATAGTTTTTCCATGCTCCAATCGGCGGAGTTCCTTGTGAAGCATGGAAAAACGCTTCATTCTATACCTTTTACTCAACAATAGGAGTCGTTTCGGTATTTTCAGGCTGTTGGTTTTTAACGAACTTGTATATCTTGGCTATTTGCCGGAGTACTCGTTTAGGGGATTCATATACCTCCTCAAACTGATACCCTTCTTTCTCGAATTCGGGAAGATATTTCTCTGCATCATTCGTGCCGATTAACAAGAAACCTTCCGAAGGACGTTTCTCATAGAAGTTGTCGAGACGATTGTGCAGATAGAAATTGAGTTCGAAATAATGTACGGGGTCACCTGCTGCATGCAGACTTTCTTCAATGAATTCGTACATCGTTCCTTCGCTTTCCGGCGCAACCTTTTCTATTTCTGTAGCGATGAATTTGACCGACTTCGAATTTAATGCTGCCGGCTGATAAGCACCGTCCAATGCAAGGTATAATCCCATTGTAAGCACAACGAGAGCGTATAGGAAACGGTTGTTCAATGCATTTTTCCGTTGATAGAACCACCAGTAGATACCGAGAATGGTAGGAATGGCAATCAGGAATAAGGCCCCTGCTCCGCTGATATTCTGTATTGCACGCATGAAATTAATATTGTCCTGCGCGTGACGACCCTTTTAATACGATGAAGCAGGTGAACAGTAGCAGGCTGATTACTGCAAGAATACTTCCGTATACCTTGATGACTTTAGATTGCTTCTTGACCAGATAGAATAGATATTTGGCAAGGAAATAAGCAATGAAAGGATAGATCGGCATCAGATATACACTACGTTTGCTCTGCGGAATACAGTAGAAGACGAAGATTACAACGATACTGGTGAAAGAGAATAAATCCACCGGGTCCATATTCTTTATCCATGTGGTGAAGCGTTTCCACCAGGCTGCCGGTTGGATGCTGAATTTATGGTAAGTCAGGCTGAACAGGGAGAGCACGACTAACAGTGTCCAGGGAACGTATCCGGCAAA
>NZ_JBCOCI010000250.1:1106-1815 GCF_040929485.1 Phocaeicola sp. RTP21198st1_B8_RTP21198_201120
TCCACCTTGTTGGTAAGCAGCGACATACCAGCAGAAAGGCAGGATGAGTGAAAGAATGGCCCAGGCGGAAAGTAACAGGAATGCTTTGAAGAAGTTGACACCCCGGAGTAACAAGAAGATGCCTACCACTAAACATGGAATGATAGTACCTACCGGTCCTTTAGTCAGTGTGCCGCAGCTCATCAGGAGAATGGCCAGCCAGGGAATACCTTTGAGTCCCTTCTCATACCATTTGTAGAGACAATACAGAGCGCCAACGGTGAGTGCTGTCAATACCATATCCACCCGGCAGTTTGCTCCGGCCCGGTGCAGCTCAAAATTAGTCAGGGTAATAAAGGCGGCCAACAACGCCAGTTCCACTCCTTTTCTTTTGGCAAAGAACAGAAAGCCGCAGAGGGTCATGGCGATGGCAGACGGCAAGCGGGAGGTCATTTCTGTGACTTGCCCTCCGTTTACTGCTGCCGAAACAGCGGCTATGCTCCAGTGGAAGAAAGGCGGTTTGTAAGCCATTTCTCCTCCGTTGTTTCTGGGTAAAATCCAGTTTCCGCTATCCAGCATGGAGTAGGAGACAATAGATTCGCGAGGCTCCCCTTTGGTGTGGTACTCCGATAAACCGAGGAAAGGCAGGATAGTAACTACGCAAATGACTAGTAACAGCCAGAAAGCTTTGTTTGAAGTCAATGTTTTCATCTTTATCTTATATTGAAAT
>NZ_JBCOCI010000251.1:0-1799 GCF_040929485.1 Phocaeicola sp. RTP21198st1_B8_RTP21198_201120
TTAAAGCCATAAATCAGGCAGATTAAGATAAAAAATAGCAACGTAAACCGTTGTGCGGGTAGCGCAGGCGTCCGGAAGTAAGACGGGTGCCGGTGCTTCCTGAAAGTACAAAGGCGGATTTCCTCATATACACTCGTGTGGTGTATCGGTCGAACAACAACGCGAACGCGTTAGGCGGTGTTTCGTATGCGAACGCGAATAACGATTCATCGAACACGAATGCGAACATCGGCGTTCGGCTTGCAAACAATTAGGATAAAGAAAAAGCGCATAAGCCTTAAAGATTGGCGTACAACAGTGGGGACGTGTCCCCGGCGTGGAGCCAAGAGGAATGAGCCTCGCCAACAGCAGCCGTTTACGGCTGGAAAGGGGAAAAATAAAGCGCAGGGCAATGGGGTTTGGTAGGAATTTTTTTCGAAGAAGCCCGGCCCGGGGAATTGAAGGCTAATTTAATTATCATGTGGAGAGAAGATAATATTATAGAAGAGATTGTCGAGGACTCCAATATAGAGGACGCCATAAAAACGGTATTGCGCAAAAGAAGACGAAAGCGCAGCTTTGCCGGGCGTAGAATACTGGCGGATGTCCCGAAGGCAGTAGAGAGGATCAGGCAGCGGATCAGGAGTGGGCGGTTCAAGCTCGGAGGATATCGGGAAATGACCGTAGACGACGGGCCGAAGGTAAGGACCGTACAATCGGTTTCCCTGGAGGACAGGATCGTTCTTAACGCTGTTATGAATGTGGTGGACCGGCATTTGAAAGTACGTTTTATCCGGACTACTTCCGCATCCATTAAAAACAGGGGAACGCATGACCTTTTACAGTATATCGTTAAAGATATAAAGGATGATCCCGAAGGAACCCTGTTCGGGTACCAGTTCGATATAACGAAATTCTATGAAAGCGTAGACCAGGACATTTTGCTGGATGCAGTGAAAAAGATGTTCAAGGATAAAATATTAATCGGAATCCTGGAAGAGTGCATCCGCATGATGCCTAAAGGCGTAAGTATCGGGCTAAGATCATCACAGGGGCTTTGTAATTTGCTTCTATCCATTTACCTGGATCACCGGTTAAAGGATCAGGAGGCAGTAGCACACTATTACCGGTATTGTGACGACGGTCTGGTGCTTTCCGGTAGTAAGAAATACCTTTGGAAGGTTAGGGATATCATTCATGAACAGGCCCGTAAAGCCCGCCTGGAGATTAAAAGCAATGATACCGTTTTCCCGATCACCGAAGGTATCGACTTCCTGGGATATGTAACCCGCCCGGATCATGTACGGTTAAGGAAGCGTAACAAACAAAAGTTCGCCCGCAAGATGCACAAGGTTAAAAGCAAGAAACGCAGGCAGGAGCTGACCGCCTCATTTTACGGGCTTACAAAACATGCCGATTGCAAGAACTTATTTTATAAACTAACAGGAAAGAAAATGAAAAAATTAAAAGATCTGGGCTACAAGTACAAGCCTAAAGACGGACGGAAACGATTTACCGGGGCAAGGATCAAGTCGCCCGAACTGATGAACAAGGATGTGATCGTACTTGATTATGAAAAGGATGTTCCGACGAAAAACGGAAACCGGACTGTTATAAAGCTGGAACTCGACAGCAAGGAGAGAAAGTATTTTACCAGCCTGGAGGAAACACTTTTCATTTGTGAATCAGCGGCAAGAGACGGAGAACTGCCTTTTGAAGCACATTGCGAAGGTGAAGTAAGTGAAAAAGGATTGATAATTATACATTTTACTTGAAATGATACGAATTTATGCAGACAGCAAGGCGGAACCGGTAAGATG
>NZ_JBCOCI010000252.1:0-353 GCF_040929485.1 Phocaeicola sp. RTP21198st1_B8_RTP21198_201120
GGTGATGCCGGTCACGGGTACACGTGTCCGTGCGTGGGATGCTTATCGTAGTCATTTCCCTAAAGACAAAGAAGCGGCTACTCCGGGATATTACACTACGGAACTTTCCGATCCGCAGGTGAAAGCGGAACTGACAGCATCTATCCATGCTGC
The DNA here is from genome assembly GCF_040929485.1 of Phocaeicola sp. RTP21198st1_B8_RTP21198_201120. Lineage (NCBI taxonomy): Bacteria > Pseudomonadati > Bacteroidota > Bacteroidia > Bacteroidales > Bacteroidaceae > Phocaeicola > Phocaeicola sp. RTP21198st1_B8_RTP21198_201120. Next base: position 154 of record NZ_JBCOCI010000252.1, read on the forward strand.
CCTTCACCGCTATACTTATCATAAAGCTGATTCTGCCTCTATATTGATCGACCTGCAACATGGTCCTGCATGGAGAGAAGAGCAATATCATTCACAGGTCAACAGTTGCGAAGTAAACTGGGAAGATGCCCAGACACTGACAGGACATGTCAATAATACGGTATGGGTGAATCAGGATTATTTCTTTGTGATGAAGTTCA
>NZ_JBCOCI010000252.1:363-1790 GCF_040929485.1 Phocaeicola sp. RTP21198st1_B8_RTP21198_201120
TCCGGTAGTCGATTCGATTTATCTTCCAATGGGAGAGACAGAAAAAGGCAAACGTATTATTGCCTCTTTCGATATGCAACCGGGAGACGAGCTGATGATGAAAGTGGCGCTTTCTACTACCAGTGTAGATGGGGCTAAAAAGAATCTGGAAGCAGAAATTCCTGCCTGGGATTTTGAAGGAGTGAAGACTGCTGCCCATAATGAATGGAATAACTATTTGAGCCGTATTGAAATAGACGGTACGGATGATGAAAAAACAAATTTCTACACTTGTTTCTATCATGCATTGATTCAACCCAATCAGATTTCGGATGTGGACGGTATGTATCGTAATGCTGCCGATTCTATAGTGAAAGCCGGAACGGGTACTTTCTATTCCACATTCTCTTTGTGGGATACTTATCGTGCTGCTCATCCATTTTATACATTAATGATTCCCGAACGTGTGGATGGCTTTGTTAATTCTCTTATTGAACAAGGTGAAGTGCAAGGTTTCTTACCCATTTGGGGATTGTGGGGCAAAGAGAATTTCTGTATGATTGGTAATCACGGCGTATCAGTTATTGCCGAAGCCTATCGTAAAGGATTCCGTGGTTTCGATGCTGAACGTGCTTTCAATATAATAAAGAAGACGCAGACGGTGTCTCATCCGTTGAAGTCCGATTGGGAAGTTTATACAAAATATGGTTATTTCCCGACAGACCTGATAAAAGCTGAATCTGTATCTTCTACTTTAGAATCGGTATATGATGATTATGCTGCTGCCGATATGGCACGTCGTATGGGTAAAGAGGAAGATGCGGCATATTTTGCAAAACGTGCTGATTATTATAAGAATATGTTCGATCCGCAAACGAAGTTCATGCGTCCGCGCAAGGCTGATGGAACTTGGAAAGCTCCATTTAATCCAAGTGCACTAGGACATTCCGAAAGTATCGGTGGAGATTATACAGAAGGAAATGCATGGCAATATACCTGGCATGTACAACATGACGTACCGGGATTGATCCAGTTATTTGGCGGTGAAGAGCCTTTCCTGAATAAGTTAGATTCATTGTTTACCGTTAAGTTGGAAGGCGAAAGTCTGTCAGATGTAACCGGACTGATTGGGCAGTATGCTCATGGCAATGAGCCAAGTCATCATGTAACTTATTTATATGCACTGGCAGGTCGTCCGGAACGTACACAAGAACTGGTTCGAGAAATATTCGATACTCAATACAAGAACAAACCTGATGGACTTTGTGGAAACGATGATTGCGGACAGATGTCTGCCTGGTATATGCTTAGTGCGATGGGATTCTATCCGGTAGATCCGGTGAGTGCAGAATATGTATTCGGTGCTCCACAATTACCCAAAATGACCTTGCATTTGGCTGATGGCAAGACTTTCACAATTATTGCAGAGAATCTATCGAAAGAACATA
>NZ_JBCOCI010000253.1:0-448 GCF_040929485.1 Phocaeicola sp. RTP21198st1_B8_RTP21198_201120
GAATTCTTCGGGAGTAATGAGACGTCCGGTGTACTTCATCGTATACTGATAAGTCTCATCGGAATTTTCACCGAACGAACCGGTAGCCGATTCGATATTCTGCTCGGCAAGCACACCGGTGATATCGGACGGAATCAGTTTGTACTGTGCCATCACGTCCGGTTTCATCCATACACGCATACTATATTCACCGCCCATAATCATCAGGTCGCCCACACCGGAGATACGAAGAATCTGCGGTTTCAGGTTGATGCTGATATAGTTGGACAGGAAGTTCTCGTCGTAACTGTCGTCCGGACTATACAATGAGAACATCTGCAGAATACTCGTCTGACGCTTGGAAGTGGTCACACCGACCTGGGTTACCTCCGCCGGAAGTTGTCCCGTAGCACGTGATACACGGTTCTGCACGTTGACAGCCGCCATATCGGGGTCTGTGCCCTGCTTA
>NZ_JBCOCI010000253.1:549-1785 GCF_040929485.1 Phocaeicola sp. RTP21198st1_B8_RTP21198_201120
GAATTGGTGGCGGAGGAAGTCATGTAGGTCATGTCTTCCACTCCGTTGATCGCCTCTTCCAAAGGCGCAATAACACTCTTCTGCAATGTTTCCGCACTGGCGCCATAATAGGTGGTACTCACCATAATGGTAGGCGGAGCAATATCGGGATACTGCTCAACGGGCAAGCTGAACAGCCCGATGATACCCACTACGACAATCGTGATAGAGATGACTGCCGATAATACGGGGCGTTCTATAAAGGTTCTTAAATTCATGAATGATTCCTCCTTGGTTTAATTTTCAGTAGTAGTTGCCGGAGACTTCGTTGTTGTCTCTGTTGATGAGGATTGATTAGCATTTGTCACTCCTGCCACTGGAGTTTGAGCAGCCTTTGCCTTGACCGGAGTACCTTCACGAAGCAAACCTACTCCTTCTGCCACGATCACATCTCCCGGTGCCAATCCTTCATCTACAATAAATTCCCGACCGCCATTGACACGGGTCACTTGTACCTGGCTGGATTGAGCCTTGCCGTCCACTACCTTATAGACATATCTCTTATCTTGTATTTCGAAAGTGGCAGCCTGTGGAATGGTCAGCGCAGCTGTTTTTTGAACAGGAACAATCACATTACCCGCACCACCGCTATGCAGCAATCCTTCCTTGTTCGGGAAAACTGCACGCAGGCTGACCGTACCCGTCGAACGGTCGATCACTCCGCTGATAGATTCAATCTGTCCCCGTTCGGAGTAGGCTGACTTATCGTTCAGTTGCAGGTCGATGGCAGGCATATTTTTCAATGCTTCCTCTTTAGAACCGTATTGGCGGATCAGTCCCAGTAATTGGTTTTCCGTCATGGAGAAGTAGACGTACATATCCGAATTGTCGGAAACGGTAGTCAACGGCTGGGCAAGAGCGGAACTAACCAAAGCTCCTACACGGTAAGGCAACGTGCCTACCACTCCGTCGGCCGGACTTTTCACAACCGTATAAGAAAGATTATTGCGGGCACTCACTTCCTGCGCCTTGGCCTGTGCCAACTGTGCTTTGGCAGCCAACAGGGAGTTTTTTGCCGTACTCAAATCGAAAGAGGAAATCACGTTCTCTTTATACAGTTCCTCTTTACTGTCATACGTCAGTTGCGCTGTAGCCAGAGAGGCTTTGGCCGATTCAACGTTTGCGAGTGCCGTCTGAAAAGTAGCTTCATACGGCACTTGGTCGATGATAAACAATGTCTGTCCGTTCTTTACACGC
>NZ_JBCOCI010000254.1:0-344 GCF_040929485.1 Phocaeicola sp. RTP21198st1_B8_RTP21198_201120
GATTATAAATATCAGCTCTATCGGTGGTGTAATGGGAATCCCCTATCAGGGATTTTATTCTGCTTCGAAATTTGCAGTGGAGGGATATAGCGAAGCATTGGCTTTAGAGGTTTATCCGTTCCATATAAAGGTTTGTGTAGTAGAACCGGGAGATTTCAACACCGGATTTACTGATAACCGGAATATCTCCGAACAGACAAGACTGGATGCCGATTATGGAGAAAGTTTTCTGAAATCATTGGAGATTATAGAAAAAGAAGAACGTAATGGATGCCATCCGCGGAAGTTGGGTGCTGCCATCTGTAAGATAGTGGAATGTACCAATCCTCCTTTTCGGACGAAAG
>NZ_JBCOCI010000254.1:354-1784 GCF_040929485.1 Phocaeicola sp. RTP21198st1_B8_RTP21198_201120
CAGGTCTTGTTTGCGAAGAGTAAAAAATGGTTGCCTGATGCAGTGATGCAGTGTGCCTTACGGATATTCTACGCAATTAAGTAAACGATACGATATATAAAAGAAACTGTTCCCAAAGTTCCTAAAAGAAAAATCGTCCTTACTACAGTCTATCGTAGTAAGGACGATTTTATAAGATCAAGGCTTTTGAACGACCTCTATTACATTTCGCTTAAGACTTCTTCGCAATCTTGTTTCGCTGCGTCCACGCAAGAACCATAACTCCGATCAGCAACAAAGCCAGTGCTGCATAAGCAATACTTTCTGTAACCTGTATGCTTTGTGGATCAAACCACATTTCGATGGTATGTTCCCCTGCCGGTACATTTATCGCACGCAAGATATAGTCTGCACGGGCAATATCCACCGGCTGGCCATCAATAGTCACCTGCCATCCCGGATAATATATTTCAGAGAAAACAACAACTCCGTCTTTAGGAGTGGAGGCCTTATAAACCAAACGATTTGGCTCGTAACTGGTTAACTGGATGGTAGATAGTGAATCTTTATATCCTTCTGTCACATCTTTCAGCTGTTCTTTAAACTTCACATCCACTACGGCTGTTTCCGTTGGAAGAATATCGTTCAAAGCATCTATTTCTTCATTTGCATTATTTACATACTGCACCTTATCTACGAACCATGCATTACCGTATGCATAAGGATTCATGACAGGAACAGCCTGTCCTTGCTCACCGGCAGGGAAAATGAAGTATTTTGTATTCAGCATATTCAGTACACGGAATTTGGAAGCGTCTACACTGTCCATCTGTCCGCCGGCAGTAGCCACCGCCTGATAGGTTTCCTGCATTTCGGGCATGATATGATGATCTATCATTTCCTGATAGCGACGGAGCTTCGCTGCATGATAGCCACCGACACTTTTATGCCAGTATGCTGTATTGTTTTCATTAAACGTATTACCGGGGAAGCCTATAAAGTTCAACACACGATAATTTAAAGTAGTATCCTGAAGGATCATCTCATCCGCCTGTGTTTTAACAAACGCTTCCGTCTGCTTGGATTTCGGCACAAACTGTTCGTCATTCAAATAGCGTTTATTGACGCTCCACATATCTACCAAACACAAAAGCGCAATGCCAGCCAGTGTGAAAGAAGCTTTCAACTTCCGCTGTTGATATAAGAATAAAAACAGGCAACCAATCACGATAATAAAGAAACTGCGCCATGCATCTGAAGCAACAATAGCTTTACGCATTTCGGTCAGATTGGCTACAATCGGCGCAAGATGTTGAGCACGAGATTCGGCAGGAAGCACCTGCTCCAAAGTAGCTATTTCTTGTGCTGTAACAAAGCTGGAGGAGGAGACTCCCGGAGCAACCGCCAGAATCAACGCAACACCGGCAGTCAATACCAGAGTAGCAATCACG
>NZ_JBCOCI010000255.1:0-1783 GCF_040929485.1 Phocaeicola sp. RTP21198st1_B8_RTP21198_201120
AAAAGCCGGCGTTAGGACAATATTGATCCAGAAAGACATTATATACGCCGATAACAGCCTGTTCGGCCAAAGTTGCTTTCGTCCAGATACTACTACCGCTTATGTTATTGGTAGGAGTAGTATCTAAAAAGTCCGCACCGCATCCAGCCATAGAGAAAGACAGCAAGGCAATAGATGCACATCTTACTAATTTCCGAAATATTTTTATTTTGTTTTTCATCATAAAATCGTTTTAGAGTAAGTTTAGAAAGTGATATTTACACCGAATGCATATTGTCTCATAGTAGAATATCCCACTGCGGTACGCATTTCCGGATCCATTCCTTCATACCCGGTAATGGTAAATAAATTTTCACCGGAAGCAAAGAAACGGATATTCTGTGCATATACTTTTTTCGACAGGACAGCAGGCAATGTATATCCGATAGTCAGGTTCTTCAGTTTAATATAATCCCCTTTTTGCAAATGTACTGATGACTGTGTCATACCACTTTGGTCGTTACCGGAGTTATTTGTCAAACGAGGATTCTTTGAACTCAAGTTCGTGCGCGGATCATTGGTATTTTTGGGATCAAAGAAATAGTGAGCGTTTGCTATTGCTTCCCCGATAGCATATCCTTTGATGGTAGCACTGCTGTTCAATGCCAAACGATAGTAGTAAATCTTGAAACCTGCCGCACCGGACCAGTTCATGGAGAAATCGAAGCCTTTCCAATTAGCGCTTGCCTGCAGACCGAAGTTATACTTGGGCACATTGGAGCATCCCTGAAACTCATTATCAGCGTCATTACCATATACACCGTCGCCATTTAAGTCAGCATAGATGTAATCACCATACCAAATGCCACTCTTACTGACGTTCTGACGCGGATAGAACTTATACCCTGCCCCTACCATAGCATTCAGCCATTTCATGTCGTCTACTGTACGGATCATTCCGTCTCTCGGACCACCGTTGATATTGACTGTTCCATCTGCGTTAAAACCGTTTCCACTGCCCTTGTATGGTTGCAACATATAGTATTCATTAATCATTTTACCCTCTATTACACGGGTAGATCCTCCGGTAGAGACATCGCCGATATTGGTTTGATAAACACGGTTCCCGTTTTCATCTGTCACCCAGCCACGCTGCAACTCTCCTTTGTATTTACTGACCTTGTTCTGGTTATAGGCAAAGTTACCGGATACACGATATTCTACTTTACCGATACGGTCTTGCCAATTCAGGGTCATTTCAATACCGCGGTTAGTCACTTCCGCAATGTTCTGACGAGGGCCACTGGCTGTCCCGAGAGACATATACATATCAGGGCGATATAAGATTCCATCCGTTACTTTATTATAAAATTCAGCCTCAAACGTCAGACGGTTTCTTAAAGTTGCAAAGTCGATACCAATATTCGTAATGGCAGTACTTTCCCACTCCAACAGGTTGTTGGAAATAGAAGTAATTGCCAAACCATTATTAAGGCTACCTCCAAACGCGTACTTTGCCGAGTTGTACACAGCCTGCCATTCATAGTTACCAATCGCATTGTTCCCTAACTTACCCCACGAAGCACGTAATTTCAGGTTGTCGATAGGAAGTCCTTTCATAAATTTCTCTTCACTGATTCTCCATCCGGCAGAGAAAGATGGAAAAAGTCCCCAGCGATTATCCGGAGCAAAACGGGAGGAACCGTCATAACGCATATTAACCTCGAATAAATAACGGCTGTCGAAAGCATAGTTAATACGACCGAAGTAAGAACGGGATGTAAATTCTTCACCTGTACCACTT
>NZ_JBCOCI010000256.1:0-1782 GCF_040929485.1 Phocaeicola sp. RTP21198st1_B8_RTP21198_201120
CGACAAATTATGGAAAGAAGTGGAGCAAGCAGAGAAAAAGAGCTTGCCTAAGACAGTGATAAAACTGACTGATGAGATTTATCAGAAAGGGGAAAAAGAGAAAAACTCTCCGCAGATGCTCAAAGCATACGCGTGGCGGATGAAATACCGGGAAATGTTGAATCCGGATAGTCTTTATGCCGGTCTGAAAGGACTGGAACAGTGGGTGAAACAAACCGACCAACCAATGGACCGTGCTATTTTGCATTCTCTGATAGCCGAAATTTATGCAAATTATGCTGCCAACAACCAGTGGCAACGGACGGAAATTGTAGGCCAAACGCCTTCTGCGGATATACGCGAGTGGACCGCCAATATGTTTGTAGAAAAAGTGCGGACAAATGTGAAAGAAGCCTTGGCTGACTCTGTGTTACTGCTCAAAACTTCTTCACGCGACTATATCCCTTTCGTAGAACTGGGGAAAACGAGTGAATATTATCACCATGACCTCTATCATCTATTGGCTTCCCGTGGAATTGATGCTCTGGTGCAAGTGGAAAAACTAGGTAGCGGGTATACTGGAACGAACGCTGTACATCCGGTGAAACAGGATATAATAGCTATTTACGGAAATATGCTTTCTGCTTATAAAGCAGCCGGATTGAAAGAAGGTTATGTGTTGACCGCACTTAACTATTTGGAATGGAGACGGGGAGCGGAACGGTATATCCGACCTCTCCAAGCAAAGGGAGAGGCTTCGGTATTGACGGATGACACTTACCTGAAAGCATTGAATACATTGAAAAGTAAATATGCTTCGGAACCGATATGTGCTGAAGTGTACCTGGCACAAGCCCGTTATGCTATTGAAAAGCAACAGCAGGTTAATGCATTGCAGCTTTGCGATGAGGCGATTCGTCTTTATCCGGGGTATGACAGAATCAATGCTCTGAAAAATCTTCGGGAAGAGATATTGGCTCCTTATTTGAATGTCTATGCAGCAGATCAGGCTTTCCCGAACGAAGAGATAGAACTAAGAGCCTCACATAAGAATCTGGATGGTTTCACCGTCCGGATTTATCAGGCGAAGAAACTGATAAAAGAACAACATTACTCTGTAATTCGTCCGGAAGATTACCGGACACAGGACACGGTGTTTACGTTCAAAGCTCCCGAACTTGGAGCTTACGTAATGCGTATCATACCGGATATTCGTGCGAAGAGAGACAGTGAAAGCAAGTTTGACGTAACACGTTTCAAGGTGTTAACTTGTCGTCTGCCGTAAAAACAATATCAAGTGGTGACGTTGGACGGACAGACGGGACATCCTATTTCGAATGCGAAAGTTACGATGTATAGTAACGATGAAAAAGTTTTGCAAGAGTTTACGACGGACAAAGATGGTAAGGTGGTATTTCCCTGGAAATCTGAATACCGCTATTTGAAAGCCTCCAAGGGCACGGATACAGCGATGCCGAAGCAAGGTATCTATGCAGGAAGTTACGGATATTACGGTGACGAAGATAAAGTGGCGGAAAATATGACTTTATTGACTGACCGTTCTTTGTATCGTCCCGGACAGACGGTGTATGTGAAAGGAATTGCCTATTCTCAAAAATCAGATACGGCGAATGTACTCCCGAACAAGGAATATATGGTTACTTTATTGGATGCGAATAATCAGGAAGTAGGGCAGAAGTCGGTACGCACCAATGAGTTCGGTTCGTTTGCCACTGATTTCGCGTTGCCTTCAGCTTGCCTGAACGGAATGTTCTCGTTGAAGGCAGGAAGAGGCCGTACAAG
>NZ_JBCOCI010000257.1:0-1310 GCF_040929485.1 Phocaeicola sp. RTP21198st1_B8_RTP21198_201120
TCTCAGTAGTCTGTACGACTTCAAACCCGCCGATGCAGAATTTATATTCACGCTAGATCAAAACAATCAGAATGACAAGACCAAAGAACAATGGGATGGCAACTTTAAGTGGAATGCAACCAAAGGCACACTGACACTAAGCAACACCTATGAGCTGGCTAACTATAATTTCCTGAACCAAGAAAACTTCAGCAATGGGGATAACTGCGGTATCAAGTTCTCATGGACATTCAAGGCGGGAGAAGAAGCCGGACAACAAGCTCAATCAAATGGTGACGAACGTTGGTTTATCAAAGACCCTGTCCGTAATCCGGGAACATTCCTTCTCTATCTCTGCTACGACAAACAACCATGCGCCGACGGCAGAATCCTTGGTACAGACGGAGCAGTGGAACATACTCCGGTAGACTATGCCCTCTCCGTATCAGCTTTAACAGGTGATCCGACAAAGAACAAACTCAGTGACTTGGAAGAAGGAAAAGAATATAACTTTGGTCTGGCTTTCAACAACTCGTTCTGGAGACAAGGTTTCCCATACGATGTATGTGGTGGTCCTACAAACAGCACGAAACTGCCGGTATTGGTACAATACAGTGATGCCGCCAAAAATTTGGTCATCACCGACCATTGTAAACAATATTTCTGCAAAAACAAAGCAGAGTTGAAGCTCTTTATTGAAAACAGCGAGACACAGGATCATTTCGAACTGATAGATGAAAACCAATTTATCGTCAAAATCAAAAAAGCGATAGCTCCGGATGAGCACGGAAACCTCCAGTTCCAGGTTCTGTTCAATACAGACTACGCTAATCAAAGGTGGGCTCTTATGTTACTGAACAACCGATAAATCATTCTTGATCATAAATTAAACGGCCATGTCGCGAAATCATCAGCTCTACGCTCTGGTTTCCAACATGGCTGTTTCTATACTAAACATCAGCTTATAATATATATGAATAAAATCAGTAAAGCATTTCTAAGTTGTGTATATAGTATCTTGTGCTTGAGCGTACAGGCACAAGACCAAACTACATGGACAAACGACTTCTCCAATACTGGTGAAAAATTGAAAACAGTAGGCCGGGGAACGTGCAGCATTGCTGACAACGTATTCCGCTCCCAAAACGCTTACGCTTTGTTCGGCAAGCCCGAATGGAAAAACTATACATTTTCTTTCAAAGCCCGTGCTCCTAAAAATGCAGACCAAGTGCAGATATGGGCAAGTTTCCGTAACTATAACCGTTTCGACCGCTACGTGGTAGGTATCAAAGGTGGATTACAGGACGACCTCTACCTAATGCGTACCGGAT
>NZ_JBCOCI010000257.1:1320-1764 GCF_040929485.1 Phocaeicola sp. RTP21198st1_B8_RTP21198_201120
CCTCATATAGATATTACAGACAATAACGCCAATCTGGTTCCGTTGGGAGAAATAGGATTGGGAGGCGGTTGGATAGAGACCGAGTTTGACGACCTCACCGTAACACCGATGGCGGATAACGCACTAAAGGATGTAAAAGTAGCAGAATATCAACAAAAAGCGACTCCGGCAGAAAAAGAGGAGAAACGCCGTCAAGAACGGGCTGCTTATACCCCCATAAAAGTGGAAGCACTCACCGGAAGCCGCACAGATATCACGTTGAATGGCAACTGGTTATTCATGCCGGACTATCAACTAGCCAACAAGAACAAAGCCATATCGACAGAAACGAATGATCAGGATTGGCACATTATGTCCGTCCCTAACTTCTGGACACCGATCCGCATCTGGCTGCACGGCGAAACAATGCCTTCTCCCAAAGGCGCACAACCCAAAGGCGTATCG
>NZ_JBCOCI010000258.1:0-1178 GCF_040929485.1 Phocaeicola sp. RTP21198st1_B8_RTP21198_201120
TGTAACGATAGTCCATCGATATATCATTCAGATTGTTCAAATCACTGAATACGCTCACCTTGCCGAATTTCGTCACACCGGTTAGGAAAGCCAGCTTTATATATCTATCCTGCGACTTGAGTACGGAATAAAAAGCTTTCAACAGATTACGATATTCCGCCTGTAATGTCTCGTTACCAATAGCCTGCAACATAGGCTTATCGTATTCGTCCACCAAGATAACCACACGATGCCCTGTTTTCTCGCAAGCACGTCTTACAATCCCTTCAAAGCGCAACGGCAAAGAGATCTCCACCGCCCTTGTACCATAAAGTTGCTCCCAATAAGAAAGAGTACTGTCCAGCCGTCTTCGCAAGCTATCCGGTTCTTTGTAGTTCTCCGTATTCAGATCCAGATGCAGGATAGGATGTTCTTCCCATTTCTGTTCCAGCTTCTCAATGGCAAGCCCTTTGAAGAGTTCTTTTTTTCCGCTCAAATAAGCTTCAATGGTAGATAACAGCAGACTCTTCCCGAAACGGCGGGGACGACTAAGGAAATAATAACGACCGGTAGTCGCCATCCTATACACCAACGCTGTCTTGTCTACATATACATAACCGTCGTTTATCAAACTCTCGAAATTCTGTATACCAATAGGAAATTTGCGTATCACACTATCCATAGTTATTCTTCATTTAATAATTATTCAAAGATAAACATTATTTTCGAGTGACACTCTCACATTCCAAGTAATTTTTATAAGCCCTTCACCTTTTCGCTACAGAGCCCTATCCATAGGCTAAAGCGGGTGAAGGTCTCCCCCTTCACCCAAGCCGTCACTCAAGTCATCACCCAAACCGGTTCTCTCTTACCCAATTTTTACCACCCGATACACATTTCCAAACTTAGTATGCTTACGTTCTATCCCCACCGCTACCAATATTTGCGCCAAACTTGCCGGATTTGCACCACGCATAGCTGCAGGATTCCTCCTTTTTAAACATTGAAATATATCAGCCGCAGAAAGAAGATCACACTCCTCTCTTCTTTCCGCCGACCGATAACAAGCACGCAACACATCTTCCACTGGCCCTTGACGGTAAAACGCCAGATTGCTTTTTTGCAATTCCTGTTCTTCTTCTTTCGTAAACCAATAACGTTGACCGGACAGAATTGCCACTTTCAACTGCGCATAAAGT
>NZ_JBCOCI010000258.1:1188-1754 GCF_040929485.1 Phocaeicola sp. RTP21198st1_B8_RTP21198_201120
ATCGCTTCACAATCAATAGGATGCTCTACTTCCACACAAATAAACCTGCGGCTACCAGTTGGATCAGTGAGCAAATCTTTCCTGTTAGACGTGCCGATAAAAGAAGCTATTCGCGGTAAGGCACGATAGTTCTTCTGATAAGCTTTGCACAAACTCAATGAAGCCATTTGCATCAGATTCTTCAACAAAGGCATTTTTGCAGGAGAAAACTTGTCAAATTCATCCAAATTGAGAAGTCCCATCTCCGCCAGTCTACGTTCCACATTCCCCTGACTTGTTAAATCTACCTTATCCATATAATAACGGCGAAGTACAGGAGGGAGTAAAGACTTACAAAAAGTAGATTTAAAATATCCCTGTTCTGTACTAATGAGCAAGGGAGCTACACTATTCGCATGATCTCCCATTACCCCCATCCATTGTGCCGTCATCCCCAACATCCAAATGCGAAATCCTTTTTCCCACAACGGGCTTTCCGAAACCCGTCGAGCCAATGCGGACACACGGTCTATGCCATCCCATTCCGGCAATTCATCCAGATACAGCCTGAAAGGATGATATTCTGC
>NZ_JBCOCI010000259.1:0-1199 GCF_040929485.1 Phocaeicola sp. RTP21198st1_B8_RTP21198_201120
GCTTTGAGCATCGAGCGTTATTTTGCTCTTCGTTCTGCTTTCGGCAAAGGTTCATTGTCTAAGTTTGTAGCTAACATCAAAGACGCTTTAGCAGCAGGTGACATGAAGAAAGCACAGGAAATCTGTGACAAACAACGTGGTTCTGTTGCTAACGTAGTAACTTCTACTTTGCGTAAGTATGAAGAAATGGAAAAGAACACAGCTCTTCCTAAAGAACAGAAGCTGTTGGCTATCCAGAAAGAACTTGAAGAAGCTACTGCTTTGGAAATGCCTATGATGCAACAAAATCTTCCGATCATCGCTACTATCACTACTTTGGGTACATTGATGGGATTGCTTGGTACTGTAATCGGTATGATCCGTTCATTTGCTGCTTTGTCTGCAGGTGGTGGTGCTGACTCTATGGCTTTGTCACAAGGTATCTCTGAAGCTTTGATTAATACTGCTTTCGGTATCTTGACTGGTGCATTGGCTGTTATTTCTTACAACTATTACACTAACAAAATCGATAAATTGACTTACGGACTCGACGAAGTCGGATTCTCTATCGTGCAAACTTTTGCTGCTACTCACTAATTCTGCGAACCCTTATAAAATCTATTATTAATCATGGGTAGAGCGCAAATTAAAAAGAAAAGTACGTTCATAGATATGACAGCTATGAGTGACGTTACTGTATTGCTTCTGACTTTCTTTATGTTGACTTCAACATTTGTGAAGAAAGAACCAGTACAAGTTACCACTCCGGCTTCCGTATCGGAAATCAAGATTCCGGAGACGAATGTACTCCAGATTCTGGTTGATCCGGAAGGAAAAATATTTATGAGCCTCGACAAGCAGCAGGATATGCAGGCTGTATTGGAGAGCATGGGTGAAGAGTATGGCATTAAGTTTACTCCGGAACAGGAGAAGAGATTTATCTTGTCTTCTACTTTTGGAGTACCTATCAGAAGTATGCAGAAATATCTTGATCTCCCGGAAGATCAACGGGATAAGATCCTAAAGAATGAAGGTATTCCATGCGATAGTGTTGACAATCAGTTTAAATCGTGGGTACGTAATGCACGTGCCGCTAACGCTGATCTACGTATTGCTATCAAGGCAGACGCTACAACTCCATACTCAGTGATAAAGAACGTTATGAACTCACTTCAGGATTTGCGGGAAAATCGGTACAATCTGATTACTTCTCTCAAGGC
>NZ_JBCOCI010000259.1:1209-1738 GCF_040929485.1 Phocaeicola sp. RTP21198st1_B8_RTP21198_201120
AAAAGGAGGAAATACAATGAGTGCTGAAGTACAAGAGAGCGGCGGAAAAAGAGGAAAGAGCAAGCAAAAGAAAATGACTGTCCGGGTGGACTTTACACCGATGGTGGACATGAATATGTTGCTGATTACTTTCTTTATGCTTTGTACCACACTGAGCAAACCTCAGACGATGGAGATAAGCATGCCGAGTAATGACAAAGATATAACTGAAAACCAAAAGAGTATGGTGAAGGCTTCACAAGCAATTACGTTATTGCTGGGAGCTGATAACAAACTCTATTATTACGAGGGGGAACCTAACTATAAGGATTATACCTCGTTGAAAGAAACTAGCTACGGTGCAGATGGACTGCGTGCCGTACTTCTTCAGAAGAATGCTGTTGCTGTCAATAAAGTAAGAGAATTGAAGCAGCAAAAACTTGATCTTAAGATCACGGATGACGAATTTAAGAAGCAGGTTTCCGAGATAAAGAGCGGAAAGGATACACCGACCGTAATTATCAAGGCTACGGATGATGCGTCTTATATG
>NZ_JBCOCI010000260.1:0-1408 GCF_040929485.1 Phocaeicola sp. RTP21198st1_B8_RTP21198_201120
AGTAGAGAAGGCGGCACGTGCTGCATTTGATAAGATGATGACTGATTTACAAGGTGATGTGATGAACGAAGCTGCCGGTTCGGGCAATGGCGAAAGCTATTGGTCGAGTACGGAAAACGCAGCAGGTAATCAAGCTTATTGGGTACGTTTCGGTAAATCGGGAGCTGATGCAGGAAATAAAACAGCTACCAACCGTTTTGTAAGATGTATGCGTACAATCGGTGATTATACTTATCCTGAAGAACCGGCAACATTGACGGTTAATCCAAATCCTGTGACATTGGAAGGAGCTAATGAAGCGGAAGCAAATGTGACATTGACATCCAATAAAACGGTATTTAGTGTGGCTTTGGCAAATGATTCCTGGCTTTCGTATACTATTTCGGGCACAACAGTTACGTTCAAGGCAAAATCTAAAAATACCACTGGCGATGTTCGTACGACTGTTGCTACGGTTACAGCCGGTACTGGCACAGCCGCTAAGTCGGTGGAGGTAACGGTGAATCAGAATGTTGCGGCTGAAGGAGGCGCTTCTCTCGAATTAAGCACAAATGCCGTGACTATTACTCCTGATGCTGTGACGAAATCAGAAGGAATAACGATGATTTCTGATGAAACAGAATTTACAGTAAATATAACTGATGAGTCTTGGGTGAAAGCGTATGTTGATATAACAAGTAAAACTCTTTATTTCTGGACATTATCGCCTAATTTGAATAGTTCTAACCGGGTAACGACTGCTACGGTAATAGCCGGAAGCGGAGCGAATGCACCTAAACAAGAAGTTACTATTACACAAAGAGGGCTTTTAAGTTCCGAGTTTGCGGTGGGACAGGTGATTGCGGATAATGGTTCGTTAAAAGGAGGCATTGTGTTCTGGGTAGATGGCACTAATCGTGGTAAGGCTAAGATTATGTCGTTGGACAGAGAGAATCTGGCATGGTCTACGGCAAGCTCTCCGGCTTCTACCGGTTTAACTTTATCCAATGACAATGGCCTGGCAAATACTACTGCGTTGGCAGCATTGCCGAATGCAGCAGAAATGCCCGCTCTTAAATATTGTATGGATAAAGGTTCCGGATGGTATTGGCCTACGAGAACGGATTTGGAACAGATGTTTGAAACTTATAATGGGACTGCAGTGGCAGATGCAACGGAGAATAACCCGGATGCGATTACCGATTTTGAGAAAGCAAACCGTACAGCTTGGGATCAAGTGATTACTGGTGCGGGAGGAACTATCATGAATACGGCAGCAGCATCTGCTACCGGAGATTCCTATTGGGCTAGTCGTGAAACATCGAGCGGTACAAGCGCATTTTATGTACGTTTTGGAAAACCGCTTGCCTGGGATAAATCGAATGCTAAAAAAGACGGTAAAAGATTTGTTCGTGCAGTCCGTTCAATC
>NZ_JBCOCI010000260.1:1418-1738 GCF_040929485.1 Phocaeicola sp. RTP21198st1_B8_RTP21198_201120
GTTCAATCTCGAAATAATGGTATTAAGTATGTATAAGGTATATCCAAAAATAATTTTAGCCTGTTTGTTACTGGTTATGACCGGCACGGTTTATAGTCAGCGTGTGACGCAAACGATTAATGACGGTTGGAAGTTCTCCCTCTTTGAGGGAGATGCCTCTACTGCTGACTTTGATATTTCCGGTTGGACTGACGTTTCCATTCCTCATACGTGGAATGCAAAAGATGCAGATGATGAAATTCCCGGTTATTTCCGGGGAAAAGGCTGGTACAGGAAAGTGGTGGCTGTGGAGGAACTGATCCCCGAACAAAGAGTCTATC
>NZ_JBCOCI010000261.1:0-1725 GCF_040929485.1 Phocaeicola sp. RTP21198st1_B8_RTP21198_201120
AAGACAATCACTATTCCTGTGGTAGTGAACATCGTTGATCTGACACTGAAAAGTAATGAAGCCACTTTTGCCGAACCGGATGCCGAATCTCAATATATCTCTATTGAGAGAGGTAATGGCGGATATAGTTTCACTTATCAGGTGGGAGACAGCGAGCCTACTACGAATGCAACGATTGTGGAAGCTACTGAAAAAGAGAACCTGATTACCTTGAAACCCAAAGCTAGAGGTGATGTGAAAGTGATTGTGACAGACCAGAAAGGTTCTGTGGAGGAGATTTCGGTGAAAGTGAATCCATATAACCTTAAACTGGAAAATGAAGCAACTTCTTTAATCATCGGTGGTTATGAGGCATCTACAGAAATAGCTATTACCAGAGGAAATGGTGATTATAAGTTGGCACAAATCACAGATGATAATAAAACCTATTTGAAAACCGCAGAATTGATTACGGAAGACGGGGCTACCAAGTTAAAACTAACAGGAAAGAAGCTCGGGGCTACCACACTGGAACTGTCTGATGCGGCAGGTCAGAAATTGACGTTACCAGTTTATGTGAATCCGGTATGTTATCGTATGGAATATGACGTATGCTTTAAAATTGATATTAAAAAGTATGCCGAATCACATTCAGAGGTGAAAAGTATGAATCAGCTTACTTTTGAGGTTGTGTTCTACCCGACTTATACTCGTTCTATGCAATCGTTTATAGGTTTGGAAAGTGTATTCCTGCTTCGTGCAGAAGCTAAGGATGTGAATCCGCGTTTTGAAATAGCCACTAAAATTAATGGTAAGAGTGATCCCCGTTTCCGTAGTCAGCAAACTATTTATTGCGATGATTCGGAAGGTGGACGTAAGACTCCGGGTAAATGGTATCATATAGCCATTGTATATGATGGAACGAAATCAAGTACTAAAGAGGCTTATAAAATGTATATAAACGGGGTGAGAGAAACGTTGACTCCTGCAGATAACTCTTATGAGGATTGTGCCCCTAATTCATCTCTCAATCTGACAGATGTAGGTGGAAATGATAAAGCACTGTTGATTGGACGTTCCGGAGATTCATATCGGGTAGGATATTGCAAAGTTTATCAGGCACGGATGTGGAAGAGAGCGTTGGACGAAAGTGAAATTAAAGCGAATATGTGCAAAATCCTTAATGCAGAAGAACACTCTGACTTGATGGGATATTGGGTATTCTCGAAAGGTGTCGGAGGTACTACAGTTTTTGAAAATTGGGGAAATGGCGGCAGCGGATTGGATGCGCAAGTTTGTTTGCAGAATATAAGCGAAAATAAACCTGCCTGGGGAGCGGAACTTCCTGCAACTTATAATGGAGATAAGAGCCGCTTTGAACCAATTGAATGTCCTCATTCATACTAAAACTAGGAATATAATAATATGAGAAACAATATGATAACAAAAAAACTAATCAAATTTGCCCTGCTGTTTTTTCTGTCCAGAAAGGATAGTAGGAAGCACCGATTATATCATACTTTGTGTTTCTGTTTTTCAGTTCACCATAATACCAGTTGTACTGGTCTTTATCTCCGGCAGCATTCGAGTGGATAACTACCTTTGAATCCGGTGATACAGCTTTCACCGCATCATAACCTGTATTGAATAGTTCGGAAAGCTGCACAAAATTGTCACAACTTCCATCCGGATATAACATGCCGGCTTGTGTCTCATTACCCAACGCAACAAATTCGGGAGTCGTAC
>NZ_JBCOCI010000262.1:0-494 GCF_040929485.1 Phocaeicola sp. RTP21198st1_B8_RTP21198_201120
ATCCATGAGTTGAATGGATAGGCTTGGAGTTTCAACTTGGTTTCTCCTACTTCCATCTTACGTACGTCCAGCACCATGTTGATAAGATCTTTCATCCGTTGAGCCTGTTTATGTATATTCTTCAACGGTGGATAAATGGCATCTGTAGAAGGAAGTGTCTTTAATATGCGGCTTAGCGGGGCATATATGAGTGTGAGCGGAGTTCGCAGTTCATGGCTGATATTAATCAGAAAACGAACTTTTTCTTCATACACATTCTGCTCGTGTTCTTTCATCATCCATTTCATCTTGTTTTCTTTGCGTCGAAGCAGAACGAAAACAATTTGTACCACAATGCCTATGCAAGCAATGATGCAGAGAGAAACGAACCACCAGCTTCTGTACCAGGGTGGCAGTACGTTTAATGTGAAAAGAAACTGGGGAGTTGTTTCATTTCCTTCCTGTGTGTTACAGCTCACCATGATGGGATAACTTCCCGGAGCAAGAGATGGGAT
>NZ_JBCOCI010000262.1:504-1722 GCF_040929485.1 Phocaeicola sp. RTP21198st1_B8_RTP21198_201120
ATTCAGGGTTGTAGCCTTCGGTTTTAAGGTCTCCCATTTGGAAATGATAGACTTTAAGCCGGAGAATGTCCGCACCATAAGTCATGACACGGATCTTAATGTTTTTACTGTTCCAGGGGATGGATATCTTGTCTTGATTGAGCTGATACATCCTGTTCTCTCCGTTTATGGTCAGTTCGGCAAGGCGTATTTCCGGAGAGTCACTACTCTTTTCTATTTGAGTGTCTGCATTGATACATAGTAAGCCTTTTACACCTCCCATATAGATGTTGCCTTTGGGGGAAATGAGACGGGGCTCGGCCAAGTATTCATTGGGGGAAATTCCATCCGCTTCTCCGAACCATACAAAACGTTTGGCATCGGTGAGCCATATAAAGAGTTTCTGTTCAGCTCCTATCCACACTTTTCCTTTATTGTCGCATAACACGGTATTTACTTCATTAAATAAGGTGGTAGGAATTCTTTCGAATTTGCGGGTATCAGGGTGATAGGTGTACAGGCCACGGGTGCCTGCAATCCAGAATACGCCCTTGTCATCCCTGGATACAGCATTGAAGAATCCCTGTGGAGCACTTGCAAATATCTCCACTGTGTCTTTTTTACGATCCAGTCTATATATATTATAAGGATCGTTCAGGTAAATGGCAGTGGAATCATATCCAATGGAACTCAACAAGCCTTTTATTTTCACTTCTTTGGCACAAGGGACAGGAGTGAGTTGCCGGGTGGAAGTATGGTAGCGGTAAGGAGGCGAACTTAATATTAAGATCGAATTGGGAGTATCCCGGTATAAGTTGATTGGCTGTCCGCTATAGCGGATGTGATGCTCTAATGAAGGGCTCATAATAGCGAAAGGACGCTTCTTTCCTGTCTTTTTATCGAATATGAAGATACCTTTGGAAAAGGCAGATACTAACAATTCGTTGGGTGTGAAGCCGGTGATGGAGACCATCTTGTCTCCCCAAGTGTCGGGATAGTGCACAAATGTTTCTGTAGAAGGAATGAATTTATTGATACCTCCTCCGTCCATAGCGATCCAGAGTTCTTCGGAAGCCGGTTCCTGATATAGTTGTAATACCGTACTTTGACTTAATCCTTTGTTGTGCCCTAACACAACATTAGTGTAAGTTCTCATGGATACTTCACGAATGTTGATAACCCCTTCACGTTTACTTCCCGCCCATATATTTCCGGCAGAGTCGCTATGCAGGCAGAGTA
>NZ_JBCOCI010000263.1:0-1720 GCF_040929485.1 Phocaeicola sp. RTP21198st1_B8_RTP21198_201120
AATGAATAAGGGTTGATTAGGTTGATTTTGATAGTTGCTTTTTAATGAACTTGTCTCTGTTGTTGGAAAGCTGGAAGTACCACGCATGGACATTGTTGGAGTTGTATTAGGATCGGAACCCATGCTGAAATTATCTGCGATGTATAACGTAGGGTCTAAGTTCTTCAAACTTTGAAAAACATTCTGATTTCCGACACGCATCAGATCTTTGCTTGAAATAGTAGTTGCTGCCCCAGTAAAACTTTCCGCTTTACGAGTATAAATACCAGTAACGATAACTTCATCTAATTTAGTATCACTCTTTAGAGTAATATTTTTCCGTACATCATTCCGACCACTATTAATCATCACTAGTTGAGTAGACATTCCGATATATGAAAAGGTGATAGTACATGTTGTATTAGTGGGAATCTCTATACTGTATTTACCATTATTGTCAGTTATAGCAAATCGTTGAAGATCACTAATTACAACATTAACACCGGGTAAGGGGTATCCTTCTTCGTCTGATACAATACCGGTTGCGGAGCGTTTATCTCCTTGTTGTTCTGCTTTAGAGATGGTAACAATATCTCTTTCCATGCTATAGGTGAGTCCTGTGCCATTAAGAACAGTGCGTAGTACGCTATCCACAGTTTCATCTTTTACATGGATGGTGATGGGTTTCAGTGACTTTGTCTGCTCTGTGTTGTAGACAAAGCTTAATCCGGTTTGTTGTCTTAAAGCATCGAAAAATTCTTTGACAGTGACAGATTCCAGATTTAAAGTTACTTTTTTGCCACTTTTAGGAATGGCAAACATCATTGTGGGTAATAGTAATAATACTATTACTAGAGAAAGTATTCGGACTCTTTCTCTACTTTTTGTCTTTCTCATTCTTTCTTCTTGTTTAATTAGTAATTAATTGTCTGTGATTAAAATCTCTCTTCCTTTTATCTTTATTTGTAAATTCGTAGTACGTGCTATTGCTTTTAATATGGGGCTGATTGTGGCATATCGGTCCATGTTTCCTGTAAATCGAAGTTGTTTAAGTTCGGAAGTGCCAAAGGAAATGTCTACATTATACCAATGTTCTAAGATCTCAACAATATTCTCCAAAGTGCGATTCTCAAAGATGAGTCGTCCTTCATTCCATGCTATATAGGGAGTTAGATCTACATTATGTATTGATATATTGTTGTTCTTTTGCTCAATATGGGCTAATTGTCCAGGTTTAATGAATTGTTCTTGGCTGCTTTTTGTGGGTATAATACTAATGCTTCCTTTTACTAATGCAACTTCTGTACGTTCGGGGCTAAAAGTGTTAACGTTAAATTCTGTGCCATACTGTCTTATTGTTCCATGGTCGGTGATAACATAGAAAGGACGAGTATCTTGGGCAACTTTAAAATAGGCTTCTCCTTTAAGATAAACCATACGTTTCGTCTGACTGAATTTTACTGGATATCGTAATTCTGTATTATAGTTAAGATGTACGGTTGTTCCATCTTCAAAGGTTACTCTGAACTCATTACCTTGTTCTGTGGTTAACGTATTATTTTCTATAACTTCGCTCCGTTGTTTCAGAATACTATCTATATTTGTATTAGGTGTTGTCGGATAGATAAGAGCACCATTCTGCGCTATAGCAGTTGTGGAATGATTAACTTTAACTGGTGTTGGATATGTTGGGGTAAGTGATTGCTTGTTGTTGCCAGCTAAAATCAATGTAGCTTTAGGA
>NZ_JBCOCI010000264.1:0-1714 GCF_040929485.1 Phocaeicola sp. RTP21198st1_B8_RTP21198_201120
ATGGGCAGTACCGTTTCCAGACGATGGGCGAATACCGTGCGCTCCTTTCCTTATATAATATGACGGTGGAGGAAGCGAGGGGCAACGTGCGCGGACGGGAGTATCACGGGCTGGTCTATTCCGTCACGGACGACAAGGGTAACAAGGTGGGCAACCCGTTCAAATCCTCGCTTTTCGGGAAGTCCGCAGGCTATGAAGCCGTACAGAAGAAGTTTGTCCGTTCCAAATCGGAAATCAAGGATAGGAAACTGGCAGACATGACGAAACGCACCGTCCTTTCCGTGCTGCAAGGCACTTATGACAAGGACAAATTTGTATCCCAACTCAAAGAGAAGGGCATCGACACCGTACTGCGCTACACAGAGGAAGGGCGCATCTATGGGGCTACCTTCATCGACCACCGCACGGGATGCGTGCTGAACGGTTCGCGCATGGGTAAGGAGCTTTCGGCGAATGCCTTGCAGGAACACTTCACCCTGCCATACGCCGGACAACCGCCGATACCGCTATCCATCCCTGTGGATGCTGCGGACAAGGCACACGGGCAGACCGCCTACGACAGTGAAGATATATCGGGCGGTATGGGCTTGCTCACTCCCGAAGGTCCGGCGGTAGATGCCGAGGAAGAGGCTTTCATCCGGGCGATGAAGCGCAAAAAGAAGAAAAAACGCAAGGGCTTGGGTATGTAATCAGAGTATCAACAATTAAAAAATCAATGTATGTCACAACAAGAAGACGATTTGAGGGCATTGGCGAAAATCATGGATTTTCTGCGTGCCGTGAGTATCATTTTAGTGGTCATGAACGTGTACTGGTTCTGCTACGAAGCCATCCGGCTGTGGGGCGTGAACATCGGCGTGGTGGACAAAATCCTTCTGAACTTCGACCGCACGGCGGGGCTGTTCCATTCCATTCTCTACACGAAGCTGTTTTCCGTCCTTTTGCTTGCCTTGTCCTGTCTGGGTACGAAGGGTGTCAAGGGTGAGAAAATCACTTGGGGGAGAATCTGGACAGCATTTGCCGTCGGGTTCGTGCTGTTTTTCCTGAACTGGTGGTTGCTGCCCCTGCCGCTGCCGCTTGAAGCGGTGACGGGACTGTATGTCCTTACCATTGGAACGGGCTATGTCTGCCTGTTGATGGGTGGTCTGTGGATGAGCCGCCTGTTGAAACACAATTTGATGGAGGATGTTTTCAACAACGAGAACGAGAGTTTCATGCAGGAAACGAGGCTTATCGAAAGCGAGTATTCGGTCAATCTGCCGACACGTTTCTATTACAGGAAACGCTGGAACAACGGTTGGATCAATGTAGTTAATCCCTTCCGTGCGTCCATCGTGTTGGGTACGCCGGGCAGCGGCAAGTCCTATGCCGTGGTAAACAATTTTATCAAGCAACAGATTGAAAAGGGCTTTAGTCAATACATCTACGATTTCAAGTATCCCGACCTATCTACTATTGCCTACAACCATTTGCTGAACCACCCGGACGGCTACAAGGTAAAGCCGAAGTTCTATGTGATCAACTTCGACGACCCGCGACGCTCTCATCGGTGCAATCCCATTCACCCGGATTTTATGGAAGATATTACGGATGCCTATGAGAGTGCCTACACAATAATGCTCAACCTCAATAAAACGTGGGTGTGACCTGAAAAGTCACGTAATTGATTGTTAAACAGCAATGTATATTGCAAGATTTAACCCGCTGTTCCGTC
>NZ_JBCOCI010000265.1:0-364 GCF_040929485.1 Phocaeicola sp. RTP21198st1_B8_RTP21198_201120
TACCAGTTTTGCTCTCATAAGCGGATACAATCGTTTCAAAGTATTTCCGGTCGTTTCCGCCTTTTAATACAAAATGTTTCGGATCTTCGCGCATGACAATCACGGTGCCTTTCCCAAACCGATAGGTTCCGTCACCGGGATTACGGGACAAACCCATCGCCTCAAACAGATGTTCCGAAGGAGCTTTGTATGCGTTTCCTGCCGTATTCCACCATTCTAAAACTGTTTGATAAGGATCGACATCTTCTCCACAGTACACCAACGTACCTCCTTTTTTAACCCAGTCTGCCAGATAGTTATGGTATTCCGATTTCATCGGTTTCATGTTCGAGTAGGACATTACAAGTACCTGAAGTCCGTTGAA
>NZ_JBCOCI010000265.1:374-1713 GCF_040929485.1 Phocaeicola sp. RTP21198st1_B8_RTP21198_201120
TATTCTCCATGTGTACCAGTTCCACCGGAATTCCCCTTTTTAATAAAGGCAAGGTTTGTCCATAGAAACTGGAGAATTGCGGATCGTCATATCCGTTATGATCCGGGAAACGCTGGAACATCAACGAATTTGCCATCAATACACCAATGCCGTGCGTACCGCTGATTTGTTTGTCAGAAGTGCGAATGTCATTCAATGTGTTAATCATCACCTGCATTTGCGTAGAATACGAACGGGGAATACGTTCTTTCTGATCCGTTCCTGCTATCCGGTATAATCCCTGATAAATACGGTCCGGCCATGGCATCACTTCATAAGTATCTACCATCGGGTACATTAACTGTGCGGCAAAAGTGGCCTGATAATTGATTTTATAATCCAACCAGTCTTTGGCACGGTCTTCAATCGGGTCGGTCAGGAAATACATTTTACGATTCAAAGGGGCAGTCATGGATTTCATGCAGCCGTATTCGAGAAAAGCATTCTCAAATACACGCTCTTTCTTTACGCCGTTATAGAAGTTCGGTTCACGGGCAGTACCTGTCCACACCTGTGCGATGTAACCATCTACGCAATCCAATGAAGCCAGACTGGCCTCCGGACTTACAATTTGCCAGGAAGTGTAGTTAATCAAAGAGTGAGTAGGCACATAGCATTTCACATCCAGCCCTTTCGATTTACCATATTCTTTCGCATAAGTGAATATCTTATCCAATGCGTTATAGTAGAGATGATATTTCAATTTATTGGAGAGATAAGTATTTTCGGGAGATTCATGTTGAGGTCTCCAGGGAAAATTATAATATTTCTGCCATTCGGACATGAAGGCTTCACTATATCCGCCACGCATCCAGAACTCCGGTTCTTCCAGATAGATGGAAGTAATGCCGGCATCAATCACCCGCTTTATCTGCGTTTCCTGCATATAACGGATAAAACTTTCGGTAGGTACAATGTAGGGTATCAAGTGTCCGTGGGCTATCTCGTTTCCGTTACGATCCCGCTGCCCCTCTTTCAGGTGACCGTCTATTCCATCCCATTTGCCGATAAAATAGTATTTATAGTCTCCCCATGCCACTCCGGTCATAAATTGTGTCTGATACCCCTTGTCTCTCCACGACTGAACACGCTGTTCAAAAGAAACACCCTTTTTATCCAGCGTGCCATACACCATCGTGGCATCAGCACGCACATCCGTTTCGGGTTTCCAGGGTTCGGCTGTTTGAAAAGTTGTTTTTGCTTCCTTGTCTTTGGCCGTTTGAGTTTGAGCAAAAGAAGCATAATTGCCGGTTAATAACAGGCTGAATATAATCAGTAGTTGTTTATTATTCATTTTTAC
>NZ_JBCOCI010000266.1:0-1710 GCF_040929485.1 Phocaeicola sp. RTP21198st1_B8_RTP21198_201120
GTTAAGTATGGACAAGTTGTATCTTTGCCTTCAGCATCGACAAATTTGAATGAAGGAGCAGTCAAACCATAAATAGCGAGTGGAGTAGCTGTGCCAAACTCAACTTGGTCATCTACCTGACTACCATCTTTCCACATAGCTTTACCTCTCATATCATTCCAACTAAATCCATCGGCCAAAGGATAAACACCAGCCTTGCTGTTCAGTTCTACTGCTTTCTTACCAGCAACCCAAGAACCACTAATATCATTGATATTTACATCAGCTGTTAATTTCTGAAGAGGTGTAGTCGTACCCGCTAAAGACACTGTAGCAACGATTTGTACTTTCGCATCTTTTCCGTCTGTAGTCTTACCTGTATAGTCATCCTTCCTAAATGTCAATGTCGGTTCACTATAGCCAATACCTTCAATCTTATTCCAATTAGGAACATCAATTTTCAAAGTAGCACCTGTAACACCAGTAACAGCTGCCTGCACAGCAGAATAGTTAGTAAACAGCTTGGATAAATCATAGCTCAAAGTAATAGAAGATGGTTTTTCTTCCTGATCCAGTGTTGGAGTAAATCCAACTTTACCAGCTGTTGCTGTTCCACCCCAAAGATATTTATCTACTGCTAACTCTGCAATTTCAGGGTTTTGTACTGTAATAGTAGCAGTAACTATAATTTCTCTACCATCAGAAGTAAATTTAGCCTTAATAGGATAAACACCGGCAGGAGTTTGTGCTGCAATGACAGCTGTTAATTCATTTTTAGAAGAAGGATCTGTAGAAATAGCAAAATAAACCTTATCAGTTACTTCTTTCACTACTTCACCTGTCAAAGTTTGGAATTCAGTAAGAGTCAACTTCACGTCTTCAGCATCATAAATCTTATTCAATGGGAATTTCGAAGCTGCAACAGTTTGTGCGTCATTACTCCAAGTTGCAGGTTCAATCTTACCATAATCAATAGTAGCTTTTTTAGTTGTCTTAGTAACAGTCACTGTACCAATCTTCTTATCAGCAGCAGGAGTATAGAAGCCTGCAGCAGTCACTTTCGCATTAACATCTGTAACTTGGCCAATATAACTTGGAGTCTCATAGGCATTCAGCATTACAGCAGTACCACTAACCTTGAAGTAAGTGTCATTAACTACACTAAATGTTGTAGTCAAAGATTTTGGATCAAAGCCTGGATATTCAGACAATTCAACCTCTGACGGAGTAGTTCCATCTGCACTATTAGATACAGATAATACAACACGACCTTTACCGTTATATTCTGCCTTGCCATCTTTAACATCGTAAGGAATTTCCAAATCTACATCAGCATCTACTTTATAATATGCATCTACCAAATATTTCTTACCTACAATAGCAGCAAAATAGTCAGAAGTAATATCTGTTTTACCTAATGTTCCTACTTTATCTTCTTTAGTAACTACGTGCATACATACAGCAAAGCTCTTTGTTGCATTAGACTTAATTGTATAAGTTACTAAACCACCATCTATAACCGGTTCACCAACTATCACAAACTGATCTACCTGCACTGCTCTCGTCATTTCTCTGTCTGCACTGAAAGTCACATCATAATTATCAACAAATGATTCAGCAGCATCAGCAGGAGAAATACGGAACATGACTTCTTGAGTAGAAGCACCATCGAGAGTTATTTTTCCATAATTGGCGTCTGTAGCTTTTGCTTTTGCATATAATGTAGTAAAG
>NZ_JBCOCI010000267.1:0-918 GCF_040929485.1 Phocaeicola sp. RTP21198st1_B8_RTP21198_201120
GACGTGTGCCTGGTTCATGTGCTGCAAAAAATCGAAGGTCTTCTCGTAATTCGTGCAATAGAACCCCAGCGCCTTCATGTGTATATCCTCGAAAGGGATATAGCGGAGGACACGCAGGTCGTCGGCACGGGCCAACGCCCGGTTGCAGACCTCCGGCGTGAGCTGTTCGGGGTTGAAAAAGCGGATGGCCAGGGGATCGCGCTCCAGCGCTATCTCGCACAGACGGTCGGTTTTCAGATGCTTCGGAACGTACTCCAGTGCCAGGTAGTTCGAGGACACGGCAGCCTCGCAGACCCGTTCCGTGCGTAATTCCTCCGGCACTTCATGGAGCAGGATGCCGTCCCCACTGACGGCACGCAGGCAGACTGCCTCCGTGCGCAGTTCCACCGGCACGAGCGAAAGGCAGGACGCGTCCATCCCCACGCCGTGAAGGGCCAGCTCCCCGGTCATGACCTCCGGGGCAATGGAGGCGAAAATCTCGAACTTGTCCACGAACGACATCCCGAATTTTTTCAGCCCTTCCAGGCATATATCGGGATACGGAATGTAAGGGAGTATCTTGTAATCGGCACTGTCCACCGCTTTCAACGCCGCACGGCATATTTGCGGCGTCCTCAATTCCCCGGGAACGGCCTCCAGCACCAGGCCGTTGCGCTTCACGGCCGCCATGCACAGTTCGGGGGTCTTCAACCCCTCCGGAACGTAATACAGCGCGTAGCTGTTGCTATCGACGGCGGCACGGCACATTTTCGGTGTCTTCAGACGGTCAGGGACGAATTTCAGTGTTTCGCCCCGGGAGCCGGCCGCGGCAAGACAAAGTTCCGGCGTTTTCATCGCTTCGGGAACGAACTCGAGGTTGAAAGCCGATTTCTTGATGGCGAAACGGCAGACCTCCGCCGTTTTCCGATCCTCGAGCAG
>NZ_JBCOCI010000267.1:928-1670 GCF_040929485.1 Phocaeicola sp. RTP21198st1_B8_RTP21198_201120
TATCGAGATAGGCTATATCTATTCTCTCTTGCTCTGTCATGGTTTTCAGTATTTATGGAAAGCGCCCGGGTGACGGGCGCTTCTCTTGGTTAGACATATTCCGTTATCGTTCCGTTTCCTCCGTCCCGTTCTCGCTCTGGAACGTGAAGGAGGTCTTCACGACCTGACCCGTGTTGTCCTCGACATAGACGTCGATGGTCTGCTGGTCATCGCTGCGCGATGTGTAATAGAGGCGGAACACCTCACGGTCGAGCGGATAGCGGTCGTTGGGCAGGAACACCGTACCGTCGTCCATCCTCAACTCACCGCGCCCGTCGGGCTGGAAATAGCGGATCGTGTAACGTGCGCCGTCATATCTCCCCTCCCGCACGAGCGTGCAGCGGATTTCAGCGGTTTCACCAACGGAGATTCGCTTCTGAACGGGCATCGTTTCCAGAGAGAACGTGTACGCCTGCTGTATATCCAGCCCGTTGTCGCAGGATGCGCATAAAAGACCCAGGGCGGCGATCCAGACCGCCAGGGCCAATATCTTTTTCATCTTTTTCATGTCGCTTGCAAGTTTAATGGATTATGAATTTCACGCCCAGGCCGAACTGCGCGTGGAAATGTCCCGTTGTAGTGCCCCATAGGATACGCTCACGCCCCGTCAGCGAGAGGATAATCCTGTCGGTCAGGTACGCATCGACCTCCAGCGTGACGGCCCCGCCATAGAGGAAACGGTCGCGGTGGCGGAGCGTAGAGC
>NZ_JBCOCI010000268.1:0-1697 GCF_040929485.1 Phocaeicola sp. RTP21198st1_B8_RTP21198_201120
CAGTATGACAGGGAAAAAGGATATAAAACAGCAGCCTGGTATGTGCGCCAAATTACCTATGGCGGCTGACGGTATTGTGCGGCTATCAAAAATCGAGGTTTATCCGGAGTATCTTGAAGAATATATGAAATATGCGACCGAAGTGGGTGAAGTCTCCTTGCGTACTGAACCGGGAGTGCTGACTATGTATGCCGTCAGCGAAAAAGAGAATCCTGGCAGGATAACTATTCTTGAAACTTACGCGAGTCAGGAGGCTTATAAATCTCATATTGCATCGGAGCATTTTCAAAAGTACAAGCAAGGAACGCTGCACATGGTTAAGACTCTCGTACTCTCTGACCAAATGCCGCTTAACCCCGCAAATTGCATTAATAACTTCATTCAATAAACGAAATGATTATGAATAAACTCCTTTTATTTTCAGTATTTAGTATTTTAACACTCAATGTTATGGCACAAGAAACCAAAAAACCGACGCTGGAAGAACTGATTCCGGGCGGCGAGAGTTACCGCTATGCAGAAAACCTGTACGGGCTGCAATGGTGGGGCGACGAATGTATCAAGCCAGGAGTAGATACCCTTTATTCAATTCAACCCAAAACCGGGAAAGAAACAATGGTTATCACTCGCGAGCAAATCAACAAAGTGCTTGAAGAAAACAAGGCAGGAAAATTATCACACCTGTATTCCGTCCGTTTTCCATGGACAGACAAGGCACAAATGCTATTCACGATAGCAGGAAAGTTCATTGTATATGATTTCAAGAACAATCAGGTTATCAGCACTTTCAAACCAAAGGACGGGGCAAATAATGAAGACTATTGCGCAGCCAGTGGAAATGTGGCTTACACGATAGATAACAATCTATATGTGAATGAGAAAGCAGTAACCAATGAACCCGAAGGCATCGTTTGTGGACAAACAGTGCACCGCAATGAATTCGGTATCAACAAAGGAACTTTCTGGAGTCCGAAAGGCAACCTGCTCGCTTTCTACCGTATGGATGAAAGCATGGTGACACAATACCCGCTTGTAGACATCACTGCACGTGTAGGCGAAGTGAACAACGTACGCTATCCGATGGCAGGAATGACGAGCCATCAGGTAAAAGTAGGCATTTACAACCCTGCTACCGGTAAAAGCATTTATCTGAATGCAGGCGATCCGACAGACCGTTATTTCACTAACATCAGCTGGGCACCGGATGAAAAGAGCCTCTACCTGATCGAAGTAAACCGCGACCAGAATCATGCCAAACTCTGCCAGTACAACGCAGAGACAGGAGAACCCATGGGAGTTCTCTATGAAGAAATGCACCCTAAATACGTTGAACCGCAAAACCCCATCGTATTTTTGCCGTGGGACCCTACCAAGTTCATCTATCAAAGTCAGCGTGACGGCTACAATCACCTTTATCTCTTTGAGACAAATGCAGCAAACATGAAAGGTGAAACCTATAATAGTGCCAACGGCGGTAGTTATTTCCAGGCCGGTAAAGTAAAACAGCTAACCAAAGGCAACTGGCTGGTCAGCGAAATCCTGGGATTCAACACAAAGCGTAAAGAGGTCATCTTCACTGCCGTAGAAGGCTTGAGAAGCGGCCATTTTGCAGTAAACGTAAGTAATGGAAAGATAAGCCAGCCGTTCGAGAACTGCAAGGAAAGCGAACATAGCGGAACACTTAGCGCCTCTGGTAC
>NZ_JBCOCI010000269.1:0-329 GCF_040929485.1 Phocaeicola sp. RTP21198st1_B8_RTP21198_201120
GGTTATATCAGGAGTTCCTGACGCTGTCGCACAGTTTTTGTGAACAGCCCGGTTTGCGCGAAGCACTTGATAATCCGGTCATCACAACGAAGGAAAAGTTGGCGTTAGTCTGCACGGCTGCCGACGGTGACGGAAAATCGACCAGAGAGTTTGTCCGTTTTATCACTTTGGTACTGCGAAACAGGCGTGAAGGCTATCTGCAATTTATCAGCCTGATGTATCTGGATCTCTACCGGAAGCTGAAGCATATCGGAGTGGGTAAGCTCATTACAGCCGTTCCCGTCAATAAGGAAACGGAAAACCGGATTCGTTCCGCAGCAGAGCATATC
>NZ_JBCOCI010000269.1:339-927 GCF_040929485.1 Phocaeicola sp. RTP21198st1_B8_RTP21198_201120
GAAGGAGGATTTATCTTCGATGTCAACGACTACCGACTGGATGCAAGCGTTGCCACGCAGTTGAAGCGAGTGAAACAACAATTTATTGATAAGAATAGGAGAATTGTATAATGTCTGAAAATATAAAAGTAAGCGAAGTATCTGATATATTGCGCAAGCAGCTCGAAGGAATCAACGCCAATGTGCAACTTGACGAAATCGGTACGGTGCTCCAGGTGAGCGACGGCGTAGTGCGTATCTATGGATTGCGAAATGCCGAAGCCAATGAATTGCTGGAGTTTGACAATGGTATCAAAGCAATCGTGATGAACCTCGAAGAGGACAACGTGGGTGCTGTGCTGTTGGGTCCGACGGACAAGATCAAAGAGGGATTCGTCGTGAAACGTACCAAACGTATCGCTTCTATCCGTGTAGGAGAGGGCATGCTGGGACGTGTGATCGACCCGCTGGGCGAACCGCTCGACGGCAAGGGACTGGTTGGAGGCGAACTGTATGATATGCCATTGGAACGGAAAGCTCCGGGAGTAATCTACCGTCAGCCTGTGAACCAACCGTTGCAGACGGGATTGAAGGCGGTAGACGCCATGA
>NZ_JBCOCI010000269.1:937-1695 GCF_040929485.1 Phocaeicola sp. RTP21198st1_B8_RTP21198_201120
GTCGCGGACAGCGTGAGTTGATTATCGGCGACCGCCAGACTGGAAAGACTGCCATCGCTATTGATACGATTATCAACCAGCGCAGTAATTTCCTGGCAGGTGATCCTGTATATTGTATTTATGTGGCTATCGGTCAGAAGGGTTCTACCGTTGCTTCTATCGTTAATACGCTTCGTGAGTACGGAGCACTGGACTACACGATTGTGGTGGCTGCTACAGCTGGTGATCCGGCTGCATTGCAGTATTACGCTCCTTTTGCGGGTGCTGCCATCGGCGAGTATTTCCGTGATACCGGTCGTCATGCGTTGGTGGTTTACGATGACCTTTCCAAGCAGGCGGTAGCTTATCGTGAGGTTTCTCTGATTCTTCGCCGTCCGTCTGGTCGTGAGGCTTATCCGGGTGATATCTTCTATCTGCACTCCCGTCTGTTGGAACGTGCTGCTAAGATTATCAGCCAGGAGGAAGTGGCACGCGAAATGAACGACCTTCCGGAAAGTCTGAAAGGAATTGTCAAAGGCGGCGGTTCACTCACGGCATTGCCTATCATCGAAACGCAGGCGGGTGACGTATCGGCCTATATCCCGACGAATGTGATTTCTATCACCGACGGACAGATATTCCTTGAAACTGACTTGTTCAACCAGGGTACGCGTCCGGCTATCAATGTCGGTATCTCTGTATCCCGTGTAGGTGGTAACGCGCAGATTAAGGCTATGAAGAAAGTGGCGGGAACATTGAAGATCGACCAGGCACAGTAT
>NZ_JBCOCI010000270.1:0-515 GCF_040929485.1 Phocaeicola sp. RTP21198st1_B8_RTP21198_201120
GTGTTGTTCATTGTTGATCCGACTCAATACGAAGCAGCTGTACGCACTGCCAAAGCAGCAGTGGCTACAGCAGAAGCAGCAGTGAGCACTCAACAGATGACGTATGACAATAAGAAAGAGTTGAACAAAAAGCAAATCATCAGTGACTATGACCTGGCAATGGCAGAAAACTCCCTGGCACAGACCAAAGCCCAGCTGGCACAAGCAAAAGCACAACTGACCACTGCTCAACAGAACTTGTCATTCACACAGGTTAAAAGTCCGTCAGATGGCGTTATCAACAATATCCCTTATCGTGTAGGAGCATTGGTAAGCCCTTCTATCGCTACACCGATGACTACTGTTTCCGAGATTGACGAAGTATATGTATACTTCTCAATGACAGAAAAGGAATTGCTGGCAATGACCAAGTCCGGTAGCACTATCAAAGAAGAAATCAGCAAAATACCGACTATCAAACTACAATTAATCGATGGTTCCACGTACGATATAGAGGGTAAAGTGGATGCTATCAC
>NZ_JBCOCI010000270.1:525-1694 GCF_040929485.1 Phocaeicola sp. RTP21198st1_B8_RTP21198_201120
TATCACAGGCGTTATCGACCAATCTACCGGTTCGGTAAGCATCCGTGCCATCTTCCCGAATAAGGAACATGTATTGCGTAGCGGAGGTACTGCAAACGTTCTGATTCCTTATGCTATGGAGAATGTAATCACTATACCGCAGTCTGCAACAGTAGAAATCCAGGATAAGAAGTTCGTTTATGTTCTGCAACCGGACAACACGGTAAAATATACAGAAATCAAAATCTTCAATCTGGATAACGGAAAAGACTACTTGGTTACTTCCGGTCTGAATTCAGGAGATAAAATCGTAATCGAAGGAGTACAAAACCTGAAAGATGGCCAGAAGGTTCAGCCTATCACACCGGCGCAAAAAGAAGCAAACTATCAACAACATTTGAAAGACCAACACGACGGTAATTTAGCCACAGCCTTCAACTAATAATCAGATAATCATTATGAAATTAGATAGATTTATTAACCGTCCGGTACTATCAACCGTTATTTCTATCCTGATAGTCATCCTGGGGGCTATCGGATTGGCGACACTGCCTATCACGCAGTATCCGGACATCGCGCCTCCTACCGTTTCGGTAAGAGCCACCTATACGGGAGCCAGTGCATCGACCGTATTGAATTCCGTGATTGCTCCGTTGGAGGAACAAATCAACGGTGTAGAAAACATGATGTATATGACCTCAACTGCGTCAAACACGGGTTCCGGTGATATATCCATATATTTCAAACAAGGAACAGATCCGGACATGGCCGCCGTCAATGTACAAAACCGTGTCTCTATGGCACAAGGTCTGCTGCCTGCCGAAGTAACTAAAGTCGGTGTAACCACTCAAAAACGCCAGACTTCCATGTTGGTAGTATTCTCTCTTTATGACGAGACGGATACCTATAGCGAATCGTTTATTGAAAACTATGCTAAGATCAACCTGATTCCTCAAGTTCAACGTGTACAGGGTGTAGGTGATGCCAACGTTTTAGGTCAGGATTATTCTATGCGTATCTGGTTACGACCGGATGTCATGGCACAATACAAGCTCGTTCCCGGTGATGTTTCCGCTGCTCTGGCAGAACAGAATGTCGAAGCTGCTCCAGGACAGTTCGGTGAACGCAGTGACCAGACTTTCCAATATACCATCCGTTATAAAGGACGCTTGCAACAGCCTGAAGAGTTT
>NZ_JBCOCI010000271.1:0-1685 GCF_040929485.1 Phocaeicola sp. RTP21198st1_B8_RTP21198_201120
ACATATCAGTATACTGACTCGTACACGGATTATAACAAGAAAACGGTAGAATGGATTTGTTCAACTCTTACTTTCGATATTCCGGAAAGCGAGAACTCTCATGTCATCAATAAAGACAAATATAATGAAAGAGTCAGTTACTATTCATACGATCCGCATCCGTTACTGGTTGAAATGTACCCACAGATAGAACGTTTTGACGACATACAGAACGACTTACCACGTTTGGCATGGTTAACTCCCAATATACCGGAGCCACTATTGGTATGGTGCATCCGCAGTGCCATATACGCCCCGACGTTAAATGAGGTAAGGGAAGCAGGTATCACCCAAGCTGCTATTGAAGCGCTTCATCAGTTAAGGCATACATGGCACGAAGTGTCTTACCTGCTGGAAGCCACTTGCATGCTGGTAGCCGATAAAACTTCCCGTTCCTATGCAGCCGAAATCTGGATAGAGCGTGTAGGTCAAGGCTCCATAGACAGTGGACGCATAGGCAGTATCTTAGGTTCGCATCAACATACCGGCTGGGGACCGCTGAAAAGACTCACTGACCTGATACAGCAACAAATGATAAACGTCAGTCCGCTGCATAACCGGGAATTAGAGAAACTAATCGTGGCAATGTTGACCGGACTTCCAGAAAAGCCTGTCAAAGACTTAAAGAAATTACTAGAAATATATGCAGAGCTGTTATCCATCAACCACAGCAAAGCCGAAGACGAACACGTTTTGCACCTGCTTGACGCATGGAAAGGAGTGGCCAATCTGAAGAAAGCAGTAGCTAATATCCAACGGTAAGAGAGGTAGCTTATTGGAGCTAAAGCCAAAAAGAAGTATCTTTGGCACACTAAATACAAAAGGTTGAATGATTATTCTAAAATATAGTTTAGCTATTTTCTGTTTACTGCTGACAGGATGCTCCTTCTTTTCCAGCCATAAGGAAAAGGAGAGCACTCCCCTCATGGAATACGAACAAACGACGGAGGATATACAACCATGCGAAGAATGTTCCATCATCTCACCACCGGAACGAAGCGAAATGGCTCTCTACATGGACTCATTAGGACTCGTCAATATAGCTGACCTGGATAGCAGTCTCGTTGTAAAACTGATGTATACACAGGCTGATAATTTCACAGGCGAAGTGCTTTACGACAACTTAACGGAAGCCTACCTGCATCCAGATGCGGCATACGCTCTGATAGAAGCACAAAAAGCCTTAAAGAAACTACACCCGTCTTATAGTCTTATCATTTACGATGCGGCACGTCCCATGTCGGTACAGAAAAAGATGTGGAACGTAGTGGAAGGAACGTCCAAATATAAATATGTCTCCAACCCCAACCGTGGAGGCGGGTTACACAACTACGGACTGGCAGTAGACATCAGCATCCAAGACTCTCTGGGACAGCCCCTACCGATGGGAACCAAAGTAGACCACTTAAGCATGGAAGCACACATCACAGACGAGATCGGATTGGTACATAATGGAAAAATGAGTGAAACAGAGCGTCAGAACCGATTACTGCTACGAAAAGTGATGAAAGAAGCCGGATTCCGTGCATTACCCAGCGAATGGTGGCATTTCAATTTTTGCAGCCGGGACGTAGCCAAACAGAAGTATAAGTTAATACCATAACCGACACTCAACAACCCCATAATCAGAGCTCGACGATTCATTG
>NZ_JBCOCI010000272.1:0-1678 GCF_040929485.1 Phocaeicola sp. RTP21198st1_B8_RTP21198_201120
CTTTATCCGAACGTGCTTGTCCGTTATAAGTATAATATACAGGAGGCGTATTACTGAACAGTACGAATGACTCACAGCCATACTCTTTAGCCTTTTCCATAAAATATCTCCGCCCCGCAGATTTGGACCAATCATAGCTTCCATTTGCACTTGTCAAAAAACAGTCGACACGTCGTTCCTTTTTATCTGAAACAATACCACTTGCATCTCCTTGTTCTTCCGAACCTCCTCCCAAATTAAACCGCCACATGGATAAACCGATGCCCTGCGAATTCCCTTTGTCATCAACTTCGCGGGAAAATAACAATTTTGCAATGGCTTCTTTATTGGAAGTGCTCCAGTATTTGCCTACATATTCCATATCCCATGCATCGGAAGATGCAAAACCATCAATTGTCTGATATACAGTTGAGGCATCAATTGTAACATTGATAGTGGTATCGGTCGGCAGTTTAACTTCATATTCCGGCACGAATGTATATTCATCATTACATGCGCAAAGCCCTGCCGCCATGCATGAAAGTCCTATAAATAAATTTCTGTGTTTCATAATCATTTAATTAATTATATCCGGGATTCTGTACTATACTACCATTACTCTGACTAATCTCTGTGGTCGGAATCGGGTATACCAAGTCACGCTCTTCTTTGAAATTACGTCCCTTAGAGCTACTTTCCTTCTGATTTCCAAGCTCATACGTATCGGTAGATTCTTTTGTATTGTATATCACAAATGAACCGTTCGGTCCCATAATATCACTCATAACAGACTTTCCACTATCATTTTTCCAGCGACGGATATCAAACAGACGTTGGTTTTCCAATGCCAGTTCAAGACGACGTTCCTGACGTATCGCATCGCGAAGTTCAGTACCACTGGATTCTACCGGATCTAAGTCTACACGTTCTCTGACTTTATTTAAAGCCCAGCGAGCCTGTCCGTCATCTTTCAACACATTTTCAACTTCGGCATACATCAACAATACATCCGCATAACGTAGAATACGATAGTTCAATGGATTATGAGAAGCATCGTATGGTTCAGGACGTTGGGCATAAGGAATGTATACTTTACGAGTCACACGACCTGACTTATGCGAATCGGTCGAAACCGAATAAGGTACGGTAGAAGACCAATGGGTATCACCCGGCACACTGGTTGCTTTGTCTTTAATAATAGTCCATTTCAAACGTATGTCATCTCCTGCTGTCTTGAAAGCTGTCTCCAGATTGCTTGTCGGCAAGCCCCATGCCCAGCCACCGTCATCACGGGAACCACATACAACAGGCATTCTAAGTCCTAAATTATAGGCTATATCACTATTAGTCTGCACTTCAAACAGTGATTCAACACTATTATTGTGAGAAATGCTCCACACATCTCCAAAATCATCCAACAAATCATACCCTTGTGATGCATGCCCATTCAAACCCAGCACTTGTTCCAGCATATCCTCTGCTTCCTCATATTTTTCCTGATAAAGATAAGCTTTTGCCAATAGCCCTTGTGCTGCCCCTTTAGTGGCACGCCCTAAGTCGGCACTGGCATATTCACCTTTAACAGGTAATACATTAGCAGCATCTTTCAGGTCATTCTCAATCTGTGTGTACACCTCTGCTGCAGAAGCACGCTGAATCCCTTCTATCTCCGAAGGCATCTTCATCCCCAGTACTAACG
>NZ_JBCOCI010000273.1:0-1061 GCF_040929485.1 Phocaeicola sp. RTP21198st1_B8_RTP21198_201120
ACGTCATGAGCAAAAAGCAAATTACCACGATACGTATTGCGACGGTAAGGAAGCCAGGTACGCCCGGTCACCAGATTGTCGTTCCAATCGGTGTAGTCGAAAAACTCTATTGTGCGGGCACTCCAATGATTGCCGGATAGTTGCAGCCTGTCGAGCGTGGGAGTTTTCACCCCCGTAGCCATATCGGCCGTGTGCTCTATATTTTTGCGGTCGGCGTTAGAGCGGTTATCCTCCTTATTCTGATAAAGTTCCACTTGCCCTTTCAGATAGGTATCGCAAGCAATGGCGGGACAGTCTGCATAAATGCGATAGCGACGCTCTATATTCAGCGAACCGATAGTGCAAGCCACGGTAGCCTGCAGATAACTGGCGTGGATGCCGTTCGTCGGTATCTCGTTCACGGTGAATGTGGCGTCCGTAGGGATACCTTTCACAATCGAGAAATCGGGTTGTTTGCCCTGTGCCGGAATGGTTTTTCCGTGTTGCTTGTCAGTAAGGCTGATGGTAACAGGCGCACCGTTATTCCACAGCATGGCGCGTTCCATATAGTTATTGCCCATACGTAGCGTGTCACCTTTCAGAAAAGCGTAATACTGTTGTCCTCCCCAAAGCGGCAAGGTACATATTGCCGATAGAAATATCGTGATAATATTTTTTTTGCTCATAGTTTGTCTACGGTTTGATGTAAGCTCCCGGAACTTCCAACAATTTGTTGGGTTCGTTGAATCGTTGGTTATCGGGCACATCGCGTTTGCCCAGACCCGCTTGCATAAGTTGCTTCAGTTCGGGCAGGTGATGATGATAGATGTCGCGTGGCTCTACACTATGTTTGTGGCAGAGTCCGGCTGCCATACCTACTACTTCACCCATCATGCCGGTAGTCCGCATCACACGTACCGTACCCAAAGCTACATGGGTGCAACTCATATTACGACCTGCCATAAAGAGATTGTCCACATTGCGCGAATAGAGACAGCGATAGGGAACGGCATAAGGATGAATCCAACGATGCACCGTAGCCGACTTGAATTCATTGCCGGGAAAGCGGACACTGTTCACGC
>NZ_JBCOCI010000273.1:1078-1674 GCF_040929485.1 Phocaeicola sp. RTP21198st1_B8_RTP21198_201120
AAAAGCCCATAGTCGCGTACACGTTCAGCTTCGCTGACTTGATTGCGGTTCATACCCGTTTCCCATTTCCACTCGCCCATGGTTACAGGCTCACAGTTTTCAGCGTCAAAGCGCACGCCATATTCAAAATGAGGGAATGAGGTTTTCTTCTTCATGTCCTTACTATACCATTGTATAGAAGCTCCCATCACCAATGAGTCGGGTTGCTCGGGAGCAAGGCTCTCGCCATATTCATCGCGACCTTCACGCCCCATAGCCCAATCGGCACCGGCTAAATAGCCTATGGTAGCATCACCTGTGCAGTCGCTAAAGAGAGGAGCGGTAAGTTCGGTTTGTTCGCCCGTCTCAATGTGTTGGATAGTGACTGACGCAATGCGGTCTGCTTGCATCTTCACGGCTACCGCACGCTGAGAAGCATAAAGAGTAATGTTCTTTTCGGCATCTATGAAGTCTTCTTTCTTCTGGTCTTCGTAGTAGTCACCCGGTTGTGCATTACCGGAACGTTCATGACCGAACTCACGTATCATACGCCCCAATCCCTGATTAGGCCCCATTTCGATAATACCGCCGAGCTGTACACGAATCTCTGACGAGTT
>NZ_JBCOCI010000274.1:0-1672 GCF_040929485.1 Phocaeicola sp. RTP21198st1_B8_RTP21198_201120
AGTGAAGTGCGTCCGTTGAAATCGGTGGTGGCTACTGTCATCGGGGGAATTCAATATTTTTATCTTAGTCCGTACGCAGGACTGACAACGGTGGAAGATATGTCGGATACGGAGTTCCTGATGATCGGAATCAATCCCGCTATGTTGGGACAGGTATTGGATATCACGTCTTATGACGGTATGGATTATGCTTTCTATAATATGACAGAATTGGGAGCTGACGACCTGACTGCGGTAGATCCTTATGGATGGTCTGAAATATGTTCGGCAGGTAAGTTCAAAGTGGAAAAGACGGATAATCGGGTGAAAATAACTTTCAGCTTTACTTTGCTTTCGGGTGGAAAGTTCGAAGGTTCTTACGAGGGTGCTTATTCTGAAATTAAACAGAGTACGACGAATATATTAACGTTGAACGGAGAAAACACGCGTGACATCAAAGCTACTTTCTATGAAAAGACGGATGAAGGAGTGGCATTGTATCTCACTCCGTCGAGAATTTCGTCTGCTGCGGACTTGGAGAATGTAAACACATATTATGTGCGTCTCTTTGTCCCGAACGCAGGACTTAACGGGCAGGAAGTGGATATAACAAATACCAATCTGGCTTTTGAATTTACTTATTATAGCCCGTATGACGAAGAAAGAATACAAATATCCAAAGGTCACCTGGAGGATGCGGCAGGTACGTTCAGTGTATCGAAATCAGCGGATAATGAATATTCATTGACGCTTAACCTCAAATATTTGGGTGATAATAGCCTTAAAATATCAGGTAACTATAACGGTGCTTTCGTGGTGTATGATACGACGATCCCGAATGAATATCGCTTAGGGGCGGACGGTACTCCGGTCACTATCCAGTCTGTGGTGATAGATAAGACGGATGCGGATATTTGTGTTATTTACCTTTCACGACAGCCAGGTATCACTACTGTGGCGGGAATGTCGGCAGCGGATGCAGTGGTGCGTCTTTCGAAAACAATGCTGGATGGAGTGCTCCGCGGATTCTCCGGTGATGATGAAAATGTGAAAATCTCGATTACGTATGAAGGAGTGACTTACAGTCGGGCTAATACCACATTGGGCAATCTGGCTCTGGGAGGCCGGACTTCGGTGTCTCTTCAGGGCAATGAAGTTGAAATGACTTTTGAAGTGGTAGGTATTAAGAAATATGGCGATGCCAGTTTGTCCGGCTACTATAAAGGTGCGGTGACAGTAATAGAGTGACGATTTAATGAAGTGTATTCATGAAGAAAATCTTATTGAAATATTTAAATTTATATGTTTTATCGGGATTGCTTCTGGTGGGTTTTGCCGGATGTAGTGACGATAAAGATAATGATCCGGTAAATCCCGGTCCGGATGTGGAGGAATTGCCTTCCATCGGTACTTATTCATTCCGGGGGGAAGCGAACAGGATCGTGTCCGGTGAGGCTACTATAGACGGTGGTTATTTTACTTGTATCTTTTCTCCGGAAAAGATACAGGACGGGAAAACTAGTACTTATTTTTTGTTTTCTCTGGGTATGTATTGGGAGGGGCAAGTGGTGGATGCATCGACCTTGTACCAAAACGACCAGTATTTCTTTATTTACGAAGATCCGTTCTATTATTATTCCCAATATAAAAGGGTGACGGGAACGTTTTATGTGAAGCGTAACAACGATGAGAA
>NZ_JBCOCI010000275.1:0-1671 GCF_040929485.1 Phocaeicola sp. RTP21198st1_B8_RTP21198_201120
ATTGATATCCAGAATATCAGGTTGTGCCTGTTCCACAATCTTGGCAGCTTCCACCATCGTTTCCGTATCTTTCCCGTATATCTGGATGGCAACGGGACGTTCGGCATCACTGATACTTAGTTTCTGCGCAGTCTTGCTGACAGCGCGAATCAGCGCATCGCTCGACACAAATTCGGTGTATACCATATCTGCTCCGAACCTCTTGCACATCAGGCGGAAAGCCGGATCAGTCACATCCTCCATCGGAGCAAGTAAGATGGGATATTTACCCAAATCTATTTGGCCTATCTTCATATATGAATCTGATATTTACTGTTTATGATTGAAGTAACTTCTTGTTTTCGCTGCAAAAATACGGAAAAAAGCCTAC
This sequence comes from Phocaeicola sp. RTP21198st1_B8_RTP21198_201120, assembly GCF_040929485.1. Lineage (NCBI taxonomy): Bacteria > Pseudomonadati > Bacteroidota > Bacteroidia > Bacteroidales > Bacteroidaceae > Phocaeicola > Phocaeicola sp. RTP21198st1_B8_RTP21198_201120. Next base: position 371 of record NZ_JBCOCI010000275.1, read on the forward strand.
CTTTGTACGCATTCATTTGCTTAACTGATACAAATAAGTATATATTCTATGAGTCTTAGTTTGAAAGATTTTGAAATAATGGCTCCTGTCGGTTCGCGCGAATCTCTTGCTGCGGCTATTCAGGCAGGTGCCGATTCTATCTATTTCGGTATAGAAAACCTGAACATGCGTGCCCGTTCGGCCAATACGTTTACGATTGATGATTTGCGGGAGATCGCCCGTACGTGTGATGAACACGGGATGAAAAGTTACTTGACGGTCAACACGATTATCTATGATAAAGATATTCCATTGATGCATACCATTGTCGATGCAGCCAAGGAAGCCGGAATCTCTGCGGTGATTGCAGCTGATGTGGCGGTGATGAACTATGCCCGTCAGATAGGGCAGGAGGTACACCTTTCCACTCAACTGAACATCTCCAATGCAGAGGCTTTAAAATTCTACGCACAATTTGCAGATGTGGTAGTATTGGCCCGTGAGTTGAATCTGGAGCAGGTAGCCGAAATCTATCGCCAGATTCAGGAAGAACATATTTGTGGTCCGAGTGGTGAACAGATTCGCATTGAGATGTTCTGTCACGGTGCGCTTTGTATGGCTGTATCGGGTAAATGTTACCTCTCTTTGCATGAGATGAACCATTCTGCCAACCGCGGCGCTTGTATGCAGGTGTGTCGCCGTTCCTATACAGTCCGTGACAAAGAGACGGATGTGGAACTGGATATTGATAACGAATATATCATGTCACCGAAAGATTTGAAGACCATCCACTTTATGAATAAGATGTTGGATGCCGGTGTGCGTGTATTCAAAATTGAAGGCCGTGCCCGTGGACCTGAATATGTACGTACAGTGGTAGAATGTTACAAAGAGGCTATCAAAGCTTATCTGGAAGGAACATTTACCGATGAAAAGATTGCAGCTTGGGACGAACGTCTGAAAACAGTATTCAACCGCGGCTTTTGGGATGGCTATTATTTGGGACAACGTTTAGGCGAATGGACCAGAAACTATGGCTCGGCAGCTACGGAACGTAAGATATATGTAGGTAAAGGTATCAAATACTTCTCTAACATTGGAGTTTCCGAATTTCTGGTAGAGGCTGCGGAAGTTAGCGTAGGCGATAAACTTCTCATTACCGGACCGACCACAGGTGCTCTATTCATGACTTTGGAAGAAGCCCGTGTTGACTTGGAATCCGTGCAGACTGTGAAGAAAGGCCAGCACTTCTCCATGAAATCAGATAAGATACGCCCCAGTGACAAGCTGTATAAACTGGTATCAACCGAAGAACTGAAGAA
>NZ_JBCOCI010000276.1:0-1670 GCF_040929485.1 Phocaeicola sp. RTP21198st1_B8_RTP21198_201120
TAGCTAAAGTGATGGAAGAAATCAGTCGTCTGTCTTATGGAAAAGCCAGGGAAGATGTTATTCTTCAAATCAGTAAGATGTATTATCTCGGACAGGTCACGGCCGAACAAATCATGCTGATAAAAGCAAATATCACCCGTCTGGAAGAGTTGAGAGATATTACACAGGCTTTTTTCGATAACGGAATGTCTATGGAAGTCGATCTGAAAAGAGTCAATATCAATTTGGAAAATCTGAAGGTGCAATATGACAATGCACAAGCAATGATGAAACAGCAATTGAATATGCTGAAATACATTATGGATTATCCGGCTGAAAAGGAAATTGCGCTGACACCGGTAAATACCGATAGCATTACTACAGTAGCCCTGACCGGCTTGTCGGAAAATATCTATGAACTTCAACTCTCACAATCGCAAGTGCAATTGGCGGAACGGCAAAAGAAGATCATTACTAATGGATATATCCCTTCTCTTAGTCTGACAGGTAGCTGGCGATATGCCGCATATACGGATAAAGGTTATCATTGGTTCCACTCCGGTCCGTCCAATCAATGGTTTCGTTCCTATGGAGTGGGGCTAACCTTGCGTATTCCGATTTTCGACGGACTGGATAAAACCTATAAAATAAAGAAGGCGATGATCGATATAGAGAACAAAAGACTGGCATGGGAAGATGCCCGGAAGAATTTGCAAACTCAATATCTGAATGCTGTGAACGACCTGATGAACAATCAGCGTAACTTTAAGAAACAGAAGGATAACTACTTGCTTGCCGAAGATGTGTACGCAGTCACTTCCGACCGTTACCGGGAAGGCATTGCTTCTATGACGGAAGTGCTGCAAGATGAAATGCAGATGAGCGAAGCTCAAAACAACTATATCAGCGCACATTATAACTATCGGGTGACTAACCTGATGCTGCTTAAACTAACCGGACAAATAGAATCATTAGTCAAATAATACGCAAATAACAATCATAAATATGGAAACAATGGAAAATAACCTTCCTTCCGCTACTCATCAGGAGAAAGCAAAAAAAATGAAGAAACTTCGTCGCTGGCAGATTGCTATCAGCCTTTTCGGAGTGGCTATTATTGTTTGGGGAGTGATTGAAGTGATCTGCCTTTTTTTGAATTATAGCCAGACGGAGACTAGTAACGATGCACAAATAGAACAATATGTGTCTCCTATCAATCTACGTGCTTCAGGTTACATTGACAAAATCTACTTTACAGAACATCAGGAGGTACATAAAGGAGATACTTTGCTGGTACTGGATGATCGTGAATATAAAATTCGCGTAATGGAGGCTGAAGCTGCCTTGAAGGATGCGCAAGCCGGTGCGACCGTCATCAATGCTACACTCAATACCACGCAGACAACAGCATCTGTTTACGATGCGTCTATTGCCGAGATTGAAGTACGGTTGGCGAAGCTGGAAAAAGACCGGAAACGATATGAGAACCTCGTGAAACGAAATGCGGCTACTCCTATCCAACTTGAACAGATTGTCACTGATTATGAAGCTACGCGTAAGAAGTTGGAAGCTACGAAAAGGCAGAAAAAAGCAGCTCTTTCCGGTGTAGATGAAGTGTCCTACCGTCGCATGAATACCGAAGCGGCTATTCAAAGAGCAACAGCTGCGCTCGAAATGGCCCGGTTGAATCT
>NZ_JBCOCI010000277.1:0-1669 GCF_040929485.1 Phocaeicola sp. RTP21198st1_B8_RTP21198_201120
ATGTCAACGAAACGTATGAGTTTGATGATAAAATGTTCAACTTCAAGAAGAATCCGCCGCTGGTGCCTTATGCAGAGAATGAAGTCGGCTCCTACCGACGTACCTTCAAAGTGCCTGCCGACTGGAAAGGACGCAGGGTAGTACTGTGTTGTGAAGGAGTCATTTCTTTCTATTATGTATGGGTGAATGGAAAATTACTTGGCTATAATCAGGGATCAAAGACGGCTGCCGAATGGGATATTACAGATGTCCTCAATGAAGGCGAAAATGTGGTTGCTTTGGAAGTGTATCGCTGGAGTTCGGGTGCTTATCTGGAATGTCAGGATATGTGGCGTTTGAGTGGTATCGAACGTGACGTGTATCTTTACAGTACTCCCAAACAGTACATTGCGGATTATAAACTGAATGCTTCTTTAGAAAAAGAGAAATACAAAGATGGTATTTTCGGACTTGAAGTGACCGTAGAGGGACATTCTGCTATATCTGGAGCTACTTCTATTGCTTATACCCTGAAAGACGCCGATGGTAAAGCTGTCCTGCAGGGTGCTATCCGGATAAAATCCCGCGGATTGAGCAATTTTATCACGTTTGATGAAAAGAATATTCCCGATGTAAAGGCTTGGAGTGCAGAGCATCCTCATCTTTACACATTAATACTCGAACTGAAGGATGAACAAGGCAAGGTAACCGAACTGACTGGTTGTGAAGTCGGCTTCCGTACCTCGGAAATCAAAGACGGACGTTTCTGCATCAACGGCGTTCCGGTATTGGTGAAGGGAACCAACCGACACGAGCATTCTCAACTGGGACGTACCGTGAGCAAGGAGCTGATGGAACTGGACATCAAACTGATGAAGCAGCACAATATCAACATGGTGCGTAACTCGCATTATCCTACACATCCTTACTGGTATCAACTTTGCGACCGTTACGGTTTGTACATGATTGATGAGGCAAACATCGAATCTCACGGAATGGGATATGGTCCTGCTTCCCTAGCCAAGGATAGTACCTGGCTGACTGCACACATGGATCGCACTCACCGGATGTATGAACGTTCTAAGAATCACCCGGCTATCGTTATCTGGTCATTGGGAAATGAAGCAGGAAACGGAATTAACTTCGAACGTACTTATGACTGGCTGAAATCGGTGGAGAAAACTCGCCCTGTACAGTATGAACGTGCCGAATTGAACTATAATACGGATATTTACTGTCGTATGTACCGCAGTGTAGACGATATCAAAGCATACGTAAAAGAGAAAGACATCTACCGCCCTTTCATTCTTTGTGAATATCTTCATGCGATGGGCAACAGTTGCGGCGGACTGAAAGAATACTGGGACGTATTTGAAAACAATCCGATGGCACAAGGTGGCTGCGTTTGGGACTGGGTGGATCAGTCATTCCGCGAAATAGACAAGAATGGTAAATGGTACTGGACGTATGGCGGTGATTACGGACCGGAAGGAATTCCAAGTTTCGGAAACTTCTGCTGTAACGGTTTGGTGGGCGCCAACCGTGAACCGCACCCGCATTTGCTCGAAGTAAAGAAAGTATATCAGAACATAAAAGTAACGCTGGCGAACCAGAAGAATCTGACTATCCGTGTCAAGAACTGGTATGATTTCTCTAACTGGAATGAGTATGTACTGAACTGGAATGTGAC
>NZ_JBCOCI010000278.1:0-1668 GCF_040929485.1 Phocaeicola sp. RTP21198st1_B8_RTP21198_201120
GTTTCGTCGAGTTTATCCTCCGGGATTTGGGCGGGACGGGACACGGTTTCCGTGTTTCCGTCGTCAAAAGTAGCCTCTTCCTCCGTCAGCTCAATGCCTTTTTCCGAAGTGGCGGCTTCTTGCGTCGGTATGGCAGCGGTTGTCCGGGTCGATGCCATCCTGAAACGGCTCTTGCCGATGATGTCCGGGGTGTCTGCGGGCGGTATTTCCCTTACCGCTTCGGGCTTTGCCGCCGTGCCGCCCAACGACTCCGGCTATGCTTCTGAGGAAGCGGACAAGTCTGGTTTCCATGATCCTGTCATAAAGGAGCAGGAACAGGAACCACAGGTTGCAGCCGACCGATACGGTCAGCAGAATATCAGTCATGCTTATTGTTTCACTCATGCACGTTCTCTTTTTTGAGGGTTAAAATACTGCGTCGTAATTCCGGGCGTAAAGGCTTTTTATCGCCTCCTCGCACTGGTTGAAGTGGTGCGTAAGCACATGGTCGATGTAGGCGGACAGCGACAGCCGGTCATGCCCGATCACACGGGTGATGCGCATGATGCGGTCGTGGTACTCCGGGCGCACATACGCCATCTTTCCCTCGCGTGCCTTCACTTCGGCTTCACGGATGAACAGCCGTTCATAGTCCTTCTCACCGCATTTGCCGCATAACGGCACGGGGGACAGGATTTCCACACTCGCCTGCACTTGGGCAAGCATACCGCCGCCGTCATGCTGCGGACTTCTGTTTTTCTGGTTCTTTTCCATATTCAAATCAAGTCTTCACGTTGTTTCTTGTACAGTTCGTTTATTTTCTCCTTGTGCTGTTCCAGATGTTGGCGCAGCACGGTGTCCACGTAGCCGCCTACCGAGATTTCACGCCCGGCGATGTCGTTCACGATTTTGAGAATCTTGCTGTGGACGTCGCGGCTGATATAGACGCACTGGCGCGTCTTTATCTCGTTGCGGCGGAGGAACAGCCCGGAATAGTCGTCCTCCTGCCGTTTGCGGCGGACGGTGTCCCTCTGCGGTTTTTCCTTTGCCGTGTATTGCACGGGCGGCGGTTCCGTTTCAGGGACGCTTTCTTCTTCGGGAGCAGGTGCGGGCGGCTCCTGCGCGTGGTACAGGGTCCCGTCCTGCCTGCGTCTGCCGATGGAGGCTATCAACAGTTCCTCGTCAATGCCTTCGGTGTTCACTTTCCTGCTGCCCATGATTATTGAGGTCTGATGATACGGCTTATCTCTTCCGAGAACTCACGGATGCCGCTCCCTTTCAGCAGGGACGCATCCATCGGGAAGATGGTAGAGCGGAACACGCTCTTGCGCTCTTCCGAGAGGTCGCGCCGGAACTTCTTGCTGTCGGGCAGGCGGGTGGACAGCACCGGCAGCCCCATCTCGGCTATCACATCCCCATACAGGTCGTAAAGCCCGTTCTTCTCCCTGCCGTCCACCATCGTCCAGAAGAGGTACAGCCCTTTTGTTTTCGCCTGTCCCGTCGTCATGAGGTTGTCGCGGAACATCACGGCGAATTGCAGGGTGCTTTCCACGACAAAACGGTCGGCACTCATGGGCGCGAAGATGTAGTCCATCTGCGAGAGGGTCTTGACCACGCCGTTGCTTTTCAGGGTTCCCGGCATGTCGAAGAACACGACGTCGGGTTTCACCTTTTCTTCGGCAAGCATCC
>NZ_JBCOCI010000279.1:0-1655 GCF_040929485.1 Phocaeicola sp. RTP21198st1_B8_RTP21198_201120
TAGCTGTAGAACAGTTCATTGAACAGGTATACATCGGCAAATCCCGCTTTTAAGGATGGGTTTGCACTGATGTGGTTATGAAGAGTGTTTTCCAGTTCCTGCAAATATTTGAGTAGTTTTTTATTATCCTTCTTTTCTTTGACAACGGATACTAACTGTGACAATACCGAGATACGGACCACCGGATTTTCTGTCGGAGTGAGTAGCTGGTAGGCAGCCTCCAGTACTTCTATTCCTTTATCCCAGCGCTGGCTGCCGATATATGCATTACTCAAGCATTGATAGGCAGCCATACTACCCCGGTTACTATTCATTTGGGAGGCTTGCTGTTGCATCTTTTGAGATTCGTTGATAGCAAGTTCGTATTGTTCGTTGAATGTGTACAGGTCTATCTGGAAACGTTTGGCATCAAAGAAGTAATTCCATAAATCTGATTTCCGGGCATGAGGCTCCATTATGGTGAGCCATTTGGCTACACTGTCTTGATTATTACGATTGTAATAGTATAAAATATGGTAGTAAGCAGCCAGACCGGCATATTTGTCATTTCCCAGTTGCAATGCTTCTTTCATTAATGCATCCGAATATTGGATACATTGCTGGTTGTTTTGTTCTATTCTGATGATTTGATTGAGAACATTCAGCCGTGTCGTATCGTACGGTAATGTTTCCAACACCTTTATCAGGCTGTCGGATTCCAAAACAATCTTGGTGCTGGCTTTTCCGGTGAGGGTGCAGCATAATAGAAGGATCAGGAGCAGGACTTGTTTCATTCGGCTTCCTCCTTTCCTTGTTGCTCATGGTAAATGGGGTGTGTGAACAGGAAACGGGCTCCTTCCTCATAATTGGAGTCAATCCATATTTTGCCGCCCAGCTGCTCGATAATGAGTTGGCAGATAGACAGACCGAGTCCTGTCCCTTGAGCATTTTCATTCAGTTTCTCAAAACGGTTGAATATTTTATTCTGATTCTCCGGAGAGATACCGCAACCGGTGTCGGTCACGGAAAACAGTGCTATGTCTTCTGTCTGTTTTTCCAGTTCCATGGTGATGGAACCTTGCGGAGTAAATTTGGTTGCATTGATGAGAAGGTTGATTAATAATTGTTGTAACCTTGCATTGTCTGTCGTCAATTCTAATGAATGGAGAGAGGTCGAAAAACGGACGTTAGCATTCGTTTGTTTTATTTTCTCAACCATGTCGATAACGTTTCTGCATATTGCCACTGCATCACATCGCTCATATTTGAATTTCATCTTGCCTACTTCGAGACTGGACAAGTCGATTACGTCGTTAATCAGCTTGAGTAACAGTTCTGAATTTTGCTGAATAATATCGCTACACTGTTTCCGGGTCTCGTTGTCGATGGATTCTTCCGTCAGGATGGAGGAGAAGCCGGACAACGCATTGAGCGGCGTGCGAATTTCATGGCTCATGTTGGAAAGGAAAAGGCTCTTTGTCCGGATGGAATTTTCTTCTTGCTTTTTCACTTTTTCCAGTTCCTGCTGTGATTGGCGCAGTTTTTTATTTCCTCGTCTGACCAAAAGGATGAAAAATACAATCAGTATGACTATGGATAGGATGGTGAACCAGCTCCAGTAGAGGATTGTCTTCTGTCTGTTTAAGTTGTCCAGTTCATTTTTATCTATTTGGTAG
>NZ_JBCOCI010000280.1:0-1398 GCF_040929485.1 Phocaeicola sp. RTP21198st1_B8_RTP21198_201120
TCTTGTAACAGTCGGTCATCCCGATGTAAAGTCGAGTCATACTGCTATCTTTGGGAATGGATAGATCAATGGTTTTTTCCAGATAGTCTACGCCCTCTTTTTTCCAGGAAGTTTTGGAACAGGCGCGACCGAGGTAATAAAGGAGATTGATATTGTTGGGATCATATTTACGGGCGACTTCCAAAAAATCATGAGCTTCATAGTACTTCTCTGCTGCATAGTAACTGATGCCTAAATAATAACAAGTATGAAAAGAACTGTCTCCTTGGCTGACAAGATATTCATAACGCCGGATAGCAGTGGGGTAGTCTTGTTTCAAGCAGTACGCTAAAGCGTTCTGCCGGTTGACGGAAATGTTGGTACTGTCAATTTGCCGGTATTTTTCTGTAGCTTCGATGGCTTCGTCGAAATAAGAACCGGATATATTTAGAGCACCTAGTTTGCTGGCTGCCAGATAATCGTCGGGATATTTAGCCTGGATATTGTAATAGCAACCTGCAGCGGGAAGAAGTTCGCCCATTCCTTCAAAGCTTTGAGCTTGTAGATGCAGGACAATGGCGGAACTGTCTTTTTCTGTCATCAGACTACTTTCACCAAGCGCCTCGCTAAACTTCTGTTGGGAGAGAAGCAAGCTGATATATTGAATACGTACATATTTGTTTTCCGGATTCAGATCAAGTGCATGTTCATAATATTTTAGTGCTTGATTGTATTTAGCTAGTGCTCGGCAACATTCGGCCGCTTCAATGAAAGCACGAGTATTTGTAGTATCATTACAGATAATTTCTTGATAGGTAGCAAGTGCCTCTGTAGTGAGTCCTAGTCCACGCAACGCTTTGCCTTTCTGTAATAGCAGGGGAGGGGTAGTCTTTTTTTGAGCTATAAGAGAAAGGGCCGTCTCATAATCGTAGTTTGCCATAGCTTCTTGAATAGGGTCTGTGTGTTGCGCTATTAGAGGAATGGTACAACAAAGAAAGAACAGAATGATAATCCGTTTCATAATATTTTATTTTAGTTGTTTGACTTATCTGCTGCAAGTTACTAAAAATATTATATTTACGAATTATTCGTAGATTATTTTGGATAGATTAACGGAATGATAAGAGAAGGTAACACAACAGTGCGCAATACAATACATGGGGCATGGTAGCTACAGTCTTTTTTACAGCAAGTCCTTATAATGAAAAATCACCTTTACTACTATAATGTAGCAAAGGTGATTTTTATAAATTCAAGGCTTTTAGGATAGTCTTATTTTTTATTTTAAGAACTGTTCAAACAGCCTCCTTATATCTTACATCAAGAATCCGAGCAGGATACCGGCAGCAACAGCTGAACCGATCACTCCGGCAACGTTCGGACCCATAGCGTGCATCAACAAATAGTTGGTCGAATCGT
>NZ_JBCOCI010000280.1:1408-1654 GCF_040929485.1 Phocaeicola sp. RTP21198st1_B8_RTP21198_201120
CCAATCACTTGTGAGATACGTGCAGAGTCGGGGACAGCAGAAACCCCTGCATTACCGATCAATGGATTGATCTTGTTGCCCTTCTTCAAGAAGATATTGAATATCTTAACGAAGATTACACCGGATGCAGTTGCAATGATGAATGACAATGCACCGAGGGCGAAAATCTTGATAGAATCGAGCGTCAGGAATTCGGAAGCTTGCGTAGAAGCACCTACTGTCAGACCCAACAGGATAGTGATAGTA
>NZ_JBCOCI010000281.1:0-1651 GCF_040929485.1 Phocaeicola sp. RTP21198st1_B8_RTP21198_201120
TGATACACCATTGCATGGTAAAGTTAGTGTTATCGTAGAAAGAAGCACATTCATCAGTGCTCCAACTCATCGAACAATGGTCAATGATAATATTTTTATGTTGCTTTCCCCACAGTGCATCACCACTGTCGGCTTCTGCTTCTGTTGTAAAGTTGTCCGATCCCATGCGGAAACGCATGAAACGGATGATTACGTTGTCTGCCTGTACGGATACGGGATGTCCTTTCAGGCAAATACCGTTACCCGGTGCACTCTGGCCGGCAATCGTTACATCTCCGTTGGTTATCTTCAAGGGGCTTTTCAGTTCTATCAATCCGCTTACCGCAAATACGATCGTGCGCTTTCCCGTGCGATTTAATGCGTAGCGTAGTGTCCCTTGTGTTGTGTTATCGTTGTCTTCAAGCGAAGTTACTGTATACACTTCTCCGCCTGCTCCGCCGGTAGTATAACGACCTGCACCGTAAGCACCCGGAAAGGCATAACGCGTTTCGGCAGGTGTCTCTTCTTCACCACCTTCGTTCTCATTACCACCGTTACCGGTATTCTGTCCCGGTGTTTCATCAGTGATACTTGGGTCTTCGCTGCTGCAAGCAACCGATAGGTTGATTACACAGAAGCACAATAATCCCATTTTAATAGATTTGAGCATACAAATTATCTTTTAAAAAAATAGAGTTCTTTGTCTCATACATTATATTTGCTGATGATGTGACAAAGAACTCTTTATTAAATCTTATTGGTTTTATTCGCTTACTGTACCGTACTGGCTTACAGTTTTCACTGTATAAATATTGCTTTCGTCAGTGTTGGTCAGTGTAACGGTAGTGTCTGTAGTTTGCCCTGCATAGTTGCCATTCATAAAGATGAGGTAACCGGCAGCACCGGATACTGCATCCCATGTCAGAGTGTTTCCCGACAGATTGACATTGGTAGGTGCTGCAAGGGGAGTTTCCATATACTCTTTCGGGTTCCAGCTGTCAATAGTTATTATATTCTCATATGTATATTTAGCAGCTTCGGATGCTGTTAGCACTGAACTAGTGAAGGAAACGTTTCCGGAGGTGATTGTTTTACTTTCCGCAATCATATTTCCATTCTTGTCGATAGTGTTATATTCAGCATATAGTGTAGGTACTTGTCCACCATATCCCCAGTGTGAATCTATAATATCCATTTTCAACTTGGTGTTGATCCAGACAGTTTTCGTGGTTGTGGCTTGGGAACGTCCGAATGAGAATTTTGTATCATCACCGTTTACCGTACAATCTTTTATAACATATCCGTATTTATCGCTTTCACTGGTACGCGAAGCAGTTATAACGCTACCACCGTCATTGCCTGTATTATAGAATGTACTGTTTTCGATAAGTACATCGCCACTTCCCCAGATATAATCTGTATGACCTTCAATCCATGAGTTATAAACGTATGCACGATGAGGGGTTGTATTGTTCCAATAACGGGTCCACCCTGTATCCTGATAGGAGACAAGCAAACAATTATTCAAAGCAAAGCGGTCTTCATGGTTTATCAAGGCTTCTGCCTGTCCGTTTTTACCTAAACCACCAGTGTGACGATTTGAGAATGCACCATAAAGATTGATGATTGAAATGTTTTCAGCATAAAAATCTGTGGCTTCAATCAACACTAC
>NZ_JBCOCI010000282.1:0-1650 GCF_040929485.1 Phocaeicola sp. RTP21198st1_B8_RTP21198_201120
GTAAGTAGTGGTTTTGAGATTTATATTCAGGACCAGAAAGGCGGTTCGGTAGAAGATTTGCTGAAATACACCCGTCAGATGATTGACGCGTTGAATGCCCGGCCTGAAATCGGACGTGCCTCGACTTCGTTCGATACGAAATACCCTCAATACCTGGTAGAAGTGGATGCCGCCCTTTGCAAGCGGAATGGAGTGTCGCCTTCGGATGTGTTGAGCACTTTGTCCGGCTATATCGGTGGTAACTATGCATCCAATATGAACCGTTTCTCTAAACTTTACCGTGTAATGGTACAGGCTTCACCGGAATTCCGTCTGGATACTGAAGCATTGAATAATATGTTTGTCCGCAATTCCGACGGAGAGATGTCCCCTGTCAGTCAGTATCTCACTTTGACACGAGTCTACGGTGCAGAGTCGCTGACGCGTTTCAATTTGTTCTCTGCCATCTCCGTCAATGGTGCTCCGGCAGACGGTTACAGTTCCGGACAAGCTATTCAGGTGGTACGTGAAGTTGCGGAACAGGTATTACCGGCAGGTTATGGCTTTGAGTTCGGAGGTATGTCACGTGAAGAATCCTCTACAGGGAATACCACAACACTGGTATTTATCATCTGTGTAGTCTTTATCTATCTTATTCTTTGTGCGCTCTACGAAAGCTTGTTCATTCCGATTGCAGTGATTCTTTCCGTACCATTCGGACTTGCCGGAAGTTTCCTTTTTGCCAAGATGTTCGGCCTGGAGAATAATATCTATTTACAGACAGGTTTGATTATGCTGATTGGCTTGTTGTCGAAGACAGCTATTCTGCTTACGGAATATGCTTCCGAGCGCCGTCGTCAGGGAATGACGATCACACAGGCGGCTGTTTCGGCTGCGCAAGTCCGTCTGCGTCCAATCCTGATGACATCTCTTACGATGATATTCGGTATGTTACCGATGATGTTTGCATCGGGAGTAGGAGCGAACGGTAATATTTCCATCGGTGTAGGAACCGTAGGTGGAATGTTGATCGGTACGGTTGCCCTGTTGTTTATCGTACCTGTATTGTTTATCGTGTTCCAGTATCTTCAGGAAAAACTGATGCCGGCACGTAAACCGGCAGAGTTGGAGAATCTTTAATTGTTGAAGTGTATGAAAAAGATAATAATATGTTTATTCCTGTCGGCCGGATTGAGCGGTTGTCATGTGTACCGGACTTATGAACGTCCGGACACGACGGTTACCGACAGTCTTTACCGGCAGCCGGTTGTTGCGGGGGATACCGCTTCCATTGCTTCCCTTTCATGGAAGGAACTATTTAGCGATCCGCAACTGCAACAACTGATTGAAACGGGTATCGCGAATAATACCGATTTGAATATTGCCCGTTTGAAAGTGAAAGAAGTAGAAGCATTACTGCTTTCTTCCAAGTTGGCTTATCTGCCTTCTGTATCGCTCACTCCGCAAGGAACATTGAGCAGCGTGGATGGTTCGAAAACTTCCAAGACCTATGATCTGGCAGCATCGGCAGACTGGGAACTGGATATTTTCGGAAAGTTGACCAATGCCAAACGAGGAGTCAAAGCCGCCCTCGAACAGAGTGAAGCCTATAGGCAAGCGGTACAGACGCAACTGGTAGCAACGATTGCCAATAGTTACTACACCTTATTG
>NZ_JBCOCI010000283.1:0-1644 GCF_040929485.1 Phocaeicola sp. RTP21198st1_B8_RTP21198_201120
GTATCTGTGCATCCGGGGGGAACATATCCATCATGTCCTTACTAATAGGAAGATCTCGAAGATTCGGCGGGTATACTCCTTTATTGAGTACATAGAAAAGTATCTCATTCTCATTATTCTGAAACATATAGTATACTTCATCTTCACTAGCTCCTACTTTTCCTATTGGTAACCGGACTTCCTCCACTTTACCGTTAGCCAGGTTTAAAGTACATATCCCTCTATTATGTCCGATCCATAATTTCCCCTGCGCCTCTATCAGTTTTCCGGTCACCCGTATCGGCTGATTTATATTCAAAGTCAGCGGATGATAACGGAATAGATATTGTCTGGCATTATAAAACAGAGCACCTTCATTGAAGGTCCCCAACCATAACGATCCCTGTTTGTCTTTGTAAAGACTCATCAAACGACGGTTAGCAAGCAGTCCGGAAGGAATACATTCTTCAAATGTCCGGCTAATAACATGTGTATGTTCATTCATCACAGCTAACCCATTATCTGTAGCTAATAGTAAAAGAGAATCGTTATACACCTTTATATCATGCACCTGTCCTTTCCATACACTCATATCAGCCGGGAAATTCACTTCAATTTTTGTTGCTGTACTGGTAACCGGATTATAAAGTTGTAAATTATCCAGAGAAGAGGCCAACCAGGTACGTTCTTTTTCGTCCTGAAAGATTTTCAGAAATGCCGGATAATCCGGGCCTTTCAGAATATACGAGAAACGGGAAGTTCGTGTATCCAGTCTAAGGATACCTTTGTTTGCTACATTCAAGAGAAGAGAATTATCTGCACTGGGTGCCATACTGTTTATATAAAGTCCTCTTAACGCTTCCAAACAAGTACATTTTCCATTCCGAAGGATATATACCCCCATTTTGGTAACCACCCATACTGCTCCGTCTGATGCTATCGACAGACCAACCACCACCCCACGAGGCAATTCGCAACCTTTATATAAAGTGGCTAAATCTATATATTTCTCCTCAAAGGGATCGAAAAGTGTAATTCCATTAAAAGTTCCAATCCACATTCTGCCTTGCCTGTCTCCTGTGATACTGACAATATCATTGGATTGTCTGACGGTCTCATCGGATTCATAAAAGAAATTTTTAATTTCATAACCATCCAAACGATTCAACCCGTCCTTTGTCCCTAACCATATATATCCCATCTCGTCCTGATAGATAGCTTTTACCGTACTGTTGGACAGTCCGTCTGCTACAGTATACGAACGGTAGGGGTTATCGGCTAAAAGAATCAGGGTACTACTGAACAATGTAATCAACAAGAACGTAAACTTTTTCATCACCATGGTACAGACATATTCATATATGCAGGCAAAGATAATATGTCTTTTCATAAAATAATAGTCCGCATGAGGGTTTTAACTAAACTGATATATGGCATTTTCAGCTTTAACCCCTGTAACCCGAAGAAAGGATATAGAGACCAAAAAATTCCTCTATTGTCTATGAAAGACCTCTTCTTATACACTATGCCCGCCTATTACTTTTACAGCAATAGACGGGCACATAGATGTATTATTCTCCTCAAAAAAATAAAGAAAATAAAGTTGTTTTATTAGTAACTCTGAAGCGTTATAATAGAACGTGCCGGAATCTGAATAGTCTTTCC
>NZ_JBCOCI010000284.1:0-1644 GCF_040929485.1 Phocaeicola sp. RTP21198st1_B8_RTP21198_201120
GTATGCAAGACAATAGACAAGAAACTCATCCATATCCCCGAGCCGAATATGATAGACAAGGCATGGGTGGATTCCGACAGGAATATACGCACCTTGGAGAGCCTGCAAGCCCTGTACGGGCACGGGCGTCTGGCCAATACCGGGTATGTCTCCATCCTGCCGGTGGATCAGGGGATAGAACATTCTGCCGGAGCATCCTTTGCACCCAATCCTCTTTACTTCGATCCCGGGAACATTGTGAAACTCGCTATCGAGGGAGGATGCAACGCCGTGGCATCCACATTCGGAGTTCTGGGAGCTGTGGCACGTAAGTACGCCCATAAGATTCCTTTCATCGTGAAGTTGAACCATAACGAGCTGCTGACTTATCCGAACAGTTATGACCAGGTCATGTTCGGTACAGTGAAGGAGGCATGGAACATGGGTGCCGTTGCCGTGGGGGCAACTATCTATTTCGGTTCGGAACAAAGCCGCCGCCAGATTGTGGAGGTCTCACAGGCGTTTGAATATGCCCATGAGTTGGGGATGGCCACGGTATTGTGGTGTTATCTGAGAAACAGCAGTTTTAAGAAAGACGGGATTGACTATCATGCGGCAGCAGATCTGACAGGGCAGGCCAACCATATCGGGGTCACCATCAAGGCTGATATCGTGAAGCAGAAGCTGCCGTCCAACAATGGAGGTTTTAAAGCCATCGGATTCGGTAAGACCGACGGGCGTATGTATACGGAACTGGTCTCCGACCATCCGATAGACCTCTGCCGCTACCAGGTGGCCAACGGGTATATGGGAAGGGTTGGCCTGATCAATTCGGGGGGCGAGTCCCATGGGACATCTGACCTGCATGATGCCGTCGTAACCGCAGTGGTGAACAAACGTGCCGGAGGTATGGGACTTATCTGTGGGAGAAAAGCCTTCCAGAAGACGATGAAAGACGGGGTCTCGCTTCTGAACACCATTCAGGATGTCTATCTGGATCCTTCGATAACCGTTGCATAAAAACTATATGGCATGAAAAGGATCGTATTGTTGAGACATGGCGAGAGCCTATGGAACAAGGAAAACCGCTTTACCGGTTGGACCGATGTAGACCTGAGTGATAAGGGGATCGCAGAAGCCTGTAAAGCCGGTGATATGCTGAAAGAAGCGGGATTCTCTTTTGAGGCGGCTTACACATCCTATCTGAAACGGGCTGTGAAAACGTTGAATTGTGTTCTGGACCGTCTCAATGAAGACTGGATCCCGGTGGAGAAAAGCTGGAGGTTGAACGAGAAACACTACGGCATACTTCAGGGACTTAACAAAAGGGAGACAGCAGACAAATATGGCGAGGAACAAGTCCATATCTGGCGGAGAAGTTACGGCGTGTCGCCCGAGCCGGTGAAGGAAGACGATCCCCGCTATCCGGGGAACGACACCCGTTACGCCGGTGTTCCCGAAATGGAACTGCCACGGACTGAATCCCTGAAGGATGCCGTCATGCGTGTCATGCCCTATTGGGAATGTGTCATCCTACCCACATTGATGCATAGGGACAACCTGCTTGTCGTTGCCCATGGAAACAGTCTGCGCGGGATAGTCAAGCATCTCAAGAATATTTCCGATACGGACATATCCCTCTTGAACCTGCCCACGGCAGTACCT
>NZ_JBCOCI010000285.1:0-967 GCF_040929485.1 Phocaeicola sp. RTP21198st1_B8_RTP21198_201120
CTGCATTGATTGCCATTTCGATGGCTTCTTTCTTGTTTGCTGCCACATGTTCGCGGGTATAAAGATTGTTGATGTCCGCCCAGTCGGTGATTAACATTCCGTCCCATCCTAAGTCTTCTTTCAGCCATTGTGTAAGGAGTTCGCGGTCGGCGTGCACAGGCTTTCCGTTGATGGAACCACTGTTGACCATTATAGTCAGTGCACCTGCTTCCACACAAGCCCTGAACGGTGCAAAACATTTTTCACGCAGTTCGGAAACAGATATATAAGCCGGTGTGCGGTCCTTGCCGGTACGTGGCATGCTGTATCCCATGTAATGTTTCACGGAGGTGGCGATTCGGTCGGCGGGAATATGGTTAGGATCATCTCCTTGGAAGCCTCGGACAGCAGTGCTGCCCATAATGGCATTGACTAAACAGTCTTCTCCATAATTTTCCCATACACGCGGCCAACGGGGATCACGTGCCATATCGACAGTGGGGGAGTATGTCCAGGGACAATTGCTAGCCCTTGTTTCATAAGCCGTTACACGTGCCGCTTCGTAGGTCAAATCCGGATTGAAGGCAGCACCCATATTGATATTTTGAGGAAAGAGCGTGCCGCCCAATGTATAGGTAGTACCATGATTCTGATCCAGGCCGTAGATACATGGAATACCAATCTCCGCCATCGACAGTTCTTGTATTCGACCGATAATCTCGTTCCACTTTTCAGGGCTTTGTGCTACCGGGCCGGGAGCATTGAGAAACGAACCTACCTTGTATTCAGCAATCGCTTTGTGGAGTTTTGCCTCGTCCAATTGGAATTCTCCATTTATCGTCTCTCCTAATACATCAATAGCAAGCTCGGTCATTTGCCCTATCTTGGCGTCAAGATCCATCTTTGATAGAAGCTCTTCCACTTGTTGTTCTATTTTAGCGTCTTCAGGAATGGCAGTGGGAACTGCCTGTTTGGAACAGGCAGTCAT
>NZ_JBCOCI010000285.1:977-1634 GCF_040929485.1 Phocaeicola sp. RTP21198st1_B8_RTP21198_201120
TTGCGATAGATGCGGTCATTAATATAATATTTCTTAGTTTCATTATGATTTGTTTTTAAGTAGCATCGTTTATGTAATCTGTCATTCAGAGGGCTTTAACCCGAAGAATGACAGATACTTATGGTATGAATGATTTTTAAACTTACTTAGGAACATTATTTCACGGTTACCAAATCTACATAATAGCCATGTCCTACACATAAGAATCCGGCTTCAGCTTGAATCTTATTCAACATGTCTTGTGTTAGTATCAGTGTATATTCACCGTTTTCCGTAAATTCCATCTCACTCGCCAAGCCTGTCCAATAGCCTGTGGCAAGCTGCATTTTATGATATTCGGCAGTAGGTTCTATGGAGTAGACTACTTTCAGTGTCGACCCGGCTGTGATACCAGCAAATACATCCATTGGAATCAAACCAAAAGTTTTGTTGGGATCACCGTCTGGCTTATCCCACGAAACGTAATGGTGTCCTGACCAAAGCGTTATTTCGGTAGATACGGTCACAGTCTGTTCGGTAGTCGTAATATTATCGTTCAAGAACTGCACAGCCTCTCCGCTGCGGGTCTTGCCTGTCATCGTATAGCTTCCATCAGACAAATCCGGACAAGTCAGCGTAATCTCTGTAGAAGATTGGTTGCTGAATTGAGATACCGTT
>NZ_JBCOCI010000286.1:0-1622 GCF_040929485.1 Phocaeicola sp. RTP21198st1_B8_RTP21198_201120
CTTTTGTCTCTTTATCGACAACAGTGAATGTCGTGATGAACACCGGGAAACTCTTTTCTCCTTTCAGAATGGAAACCTTTGGCAATTCCTGCCCATTGTTATCCTTTATCTGCTGACGGACTCCCTGCTTGTCTTTGGTATAGTTCAGACCGGCTACACGGTCAAAAGTACAGAATACAGGTTGTTTATATCCCTGTTTCTCACAGTGCATCATGAGTAAGAGTGCATTCATTCCGTTGTATTCGCGGCCAGAAAGATTTCTCGGCCAGGAGATGGATTTATCTGTAAACCAAGGCTTCTTCCAGTCATTCTGCAAAGTCTTGATTTTCTCAATCATCATCTCTGCGAATTTGTCCAAGGCCTTATCTTCACTACTACGGCCATCTGAATTATAAATCTTTTTACCTGTCATAGTCATTAGTGTTGATAAGTGTTAGAGTTTTTCTCCCAAAGAGAGCATTCGCTTATGCGGCATGTAAGGTCAAGTCTGTTATTGTACACACCTAATTCCAAATCCCCCTTGGCATTGATTCCGGCTTTTGGTTGCATCCATGTTTCTTTTCTTTTGTCGAATTGCATAAAGCGTACCCAAGTATAGGTGTAATTATCTCCATCCTTTTCGCTACTATAAGCGGAAAACACCGTAAAGGACTTACCACTTTTAGTTGTCTTGTCCTCAATTTGTTTGCCTAAAGTACCTCTGAACTCCATTGTACCGTTAATGCCGTCGTTATTGCTTGCATTAAATGTGTTAATGCCAGTTGCAGACAGGTTAAGGTATAATGCTTCTCCCTTTTTGTGGAACATTAGAATACCGGCTACTTCAATGCGAGTCCCAACTTGAATTGGTGGTAACTCAGATAGGTTGTTACAGGTCTTGGCCACACTGATTTCAACTGTCTTGTTAATTCCTGATTTTGCCGGAATAACGATATTGATACCGAATGATGCGAACTGCGTACCTTCTTTGTTAGCACGCATTTGTGCCTGGCGGGAAACGGTGCCACACACGGTTACATTACATTTAATCATAATAAAACGAATTGATTGTTATACTTAAAAAGCAAATTATTTCAACTGTACAGACTCCTGTCTGCCTTGTTGGATCTCCAGATTGTTCTGATAGTTTTGTGACATCTGCAGCGTGACCACGGCAGAGTTAATAACAGAGGCGATGCTACGTCGTTTCTCATCATCGTTCATCATGGTACTGCCAAGCGTCTGTTGGATCTTGTTTATTTCTGCATTACTCAGTTCTCTGTTGAGTTGTACAACTCCATTGTCTGCATACAGATTGGGTTTACCATCCTGCAGGCTTATGGTGCAGGTCTTATAGGATGGGAGGATAGGAGTAAGGTCTATGCTTTTACTGACAGCTGCAGCAGTAGCCTTCTGCATCTTTTCCTCCTCACTTGAATTATCTATCTGGAGGGCAAGAGCCATGAGTGAAGTGAACATAGTCATGGCCATCTCTATTACAGGATCAGCTATAGGCATATTCACCCCACTGTCTTCAGAGGACAGAATTTTCTTCATCCACTCATCCGGACTCATGGCTGTATCTGGCTGCACATTGGCATCGGATTGACTTGCACTCTTGTATTGCGCAGTCAGATCTTTTC
>NZ_JBCOCI010000287.1:0-1614 GCF_040929485.1 Phocaeicola sp. RTP21198st1_B8_RTP21198_201120
TCTGGCAGAAGACGGATTTGGGCTTTAAAGCGATTATAGATAATAAGTATAGCGGTTTGCTGTATGAAAATGAAATATTCTGTCCGTTGGAAACAGGAATGGAGATGAAAGCTTTTGTGAAACAGGTGCGTGAAGATGGTAAGGTAGACCTGATTCTTCAGAAACCCGGTTTTGAAAAGATTGACGATTTTTCGAAAACGCTGCTCGACTATATCAAAGCGCATGGAGGACGGATCAACTTAAATGATAAAAGTCCTGCGGAAGATATTTATGACACGTTTGGTGTTAGCAAGAAAACCTTTAAGAAAGGAGTGGGCGACTTGTATAAGAAACGTCTGATTACCTTGCATGAGGATGGCATTGCTTTGGCGGATTCCTAAACAGAATAGGGATTTCCCTACATACGAATAGAGAGAATCATTGGGGTGGGGAGTTTCCTCACCCTATTTTTGTGCTGTCAGATTAAAGATATAAATAATTAAAAACTAGATAAGCTATGCGTAAGATTATAATAAGTTTCTGTATCCTGTTCGCTGCCCTCTCCTTACAAGCGCAGTCTGTTAACGGAATCCGTATCGATGGCGGGAATACTCCGATTCTTGTTTACCTGGGAGGGAACCAGATATGTTTACCTACTACTACCTGCTTTATAGCCAATTTAAATCCCGGACATTATACTGTTGAAGTGTTTGCCACCCGCTTTACCCGTGCGGGAGAGCGAGTATGGAAAGGAGAAAAATTATATAAAGATCTCGTTTATTTTGATGGGAGAGGAGTGACAGAAATATGGGTAGACGGACGTGATAACATGCGCCCGGAAAGACCCGGCCGTCCCGAACAGGGAGAACATCGTCCGGGATATGGTTACAACAGGGTGATGAACGATCAGCTCTTCCAAACGTTTTATAAAGAGATGAAGAATGAGCCTTTTAAAGATGACCGTATGAAGTTGCTCAATGCTGCATTGGCTGGTTCTGATTTCACATCTGCCCAATGTCTCCAACTGACCAAACTATATACATTCGATGATGACCGGATGGAGATTATGAAGATCATGTATCCCCGGATTGTAGATAAGGAAGCTTTCTTTACGGTGATTAATACCCTGACATTTAGCTCCAGCAAGGAAAAGATGAAGGATTTTATCATAGGGTACGGTAAACGTTGATACTATTAACTAAAAACGATACGGTTATGAAAAAGATACATATTATGCTGTGTTTGGCGTTGGGAATATTGGTCAGTGGCTGTTTTACCAGCTATGTATCTACCAAACAGATGATGGGTATATATCAGGGAATGACTCAATCTCAGGTAGAGTCCGTTTTAGGAAAACCTGATTTCCGGCGTTTTGACGGTGATATGGAAGAATGGGAATTCCATCGTGATAACGGTACGCCTGTACTTACTTCGGAACCTGTGACGATAATCGTTCAGTTTGTAAATAGAGAGGTGGTTAGTATGGATACGTTCAAAGGTTATGGCAGACCTGCACCAATGCATTCCGTTGTAGTACCGCCTGCTGTGAACACTACCGTTGAAGTCTTTCCTAATCATGAACAAGTGGAAGAAGCTCGTTTGATGACTGATCCGGAGTTTGATGAATTTATCAAT
>NZ_JBCOCI010000288.1:0-1612 GCF_040929485.1 Phocaeicola sp. RTP21198st1_B8_RTP21198_201120
GAGAAGAAAGGACTGAACAGTTTAGCTTCTGTTTCTTTGCTGATTCCCTGACCGTTATCTATCACTTCAACAGTGGCCGGAGCGAGGGTGCGGACTATTATTTCCCCATCGGCTTCAATGCTTTCCGCTGCATTTTTGATGATATTTACGAGTACTTGCTCAAACAAAGCGGCATCCAGCATCACATCTTTCACACTTTCGTCTATTTCCATGCGGAGTGCAATGCGACGGTCATTACACATTCCTTCCATAAACCGCTTGCAGGTGAAAACCAAATCATTCAGATTAACAGAAGAAAGTGTCGGTTCGGGGATTTTCACCACATCGGCAAAACGGGTGATGAAACGACTCATCGAGAAACAACGGTCGGTACATACACGCATCACGTCGCAGATGTCTTCCATTCCTTCTTCGCTGGAAAGGGCTTGTTCTACCGTATCCAGTGTGGAAGTAATGCCGGCAGTCGTGTTGTTCACTTCGTGGGCAATCATGCGAATCACTTTCTCGTATGCTTTCTTTTCCGCTTTCATCACTTCGTCGGTGAGGGTTTCTACCAAGTAGAAGGGATGCTGAAATCCACGATCAATGAAAGAAGAATGAGTACACCGGTAGATATTCGAGTCGTTCAGACGGACGGTTACCTTCTCTCCTTTCGGGAGGTTAGCCAATTCCACCGCTAACGGAGAATCAATCTCTTTCATCTTCTTGCCTTGTACGTCTTCCAAACGAACACCCAGCATTTTCAAAGCCATCGGATTCAATTCCGAAAGGTCTTCATCAAGGGAAGTTATAATCACTCCCATCGGAGAAGCTTTAATCAGCAAATCAAGAAAATTATTCTGTTCACGCAGGCGGAGACGTTCATTCTTGAGCTGTTCCATCATGCGGTTGAAGATATTCACCACACGATCGGCCTCATATTGGCCTACAGGACTAAGGCGGCTACTGAAATCCTGCTCACGCAACAATTCCATACCGCTTCCGATTGTATTCAACGGCTTCACGATCTTACGATAGAAAAAGGTCAGATAAATGAGGATGAAAAGTATCAGCCCCTCCCCTATGTAGAAAAAGATTGTATTCAGTTGACTGGAAAGGAACAGCAATACACTACCTAATGCCAGCAGCAGAAAGACTAGTATGTAAAAGAATCCTTTTATACGCACGTTATCTGTGGTTACGGTTAATCTTAATATTATTAGGCACGTGCCTAAATCTATCACATTGTTATATTATATTTTTCGAGACGGCGATAGAGCGCTGCACGGCTGATACCCAATGCCGTAGCTACCTGACTCAAATTTCCTTTGTAACGGTCCAACGCCTGGAGAATGGTCTGGCGCTCTATTTCATCCAAAGTCATACCGGCCAGAGCTGCGCCTTCGGTTACTCTTGCGTCATCGTGGCGAATATACTGCGCATCAAAGTCGGAAGCATCAAGCAGCGGTTTACCACTTACCAGAATGGTACGTTCCACCAAGTTCTTCAATTCACGAATATTCCCCGGATAGGGCAAACGGCTCAAGAATTGCAGGGCATCGGCAGAGAACTCTGTACGGGGCAATCCGTTGGTTACCGCCTGACGGTCGGCAAAATGACGTGCCAGCAAAGG
>NZ_JBCOCI010000289.1:0-1023 GCF_040929485.1 Phocaeicola sp. RTP21198st1_B8_RTP21198_201120
CTTCAGCATAGAGCAAGATAGCGTCAGCCAAACGGAATACAATGTAATTACCGGCATTGGGAATCGTGCTATTTCCGTTAGTATCGGCGTTCAACAATTTTATAATCTCCAATCTTCGTGCAGTACCCACATAATCATCATCATCAAGATATAGATAATTAAACCAGGACTCTTTGCGCATATCAGCAGTCTCCTCCGGATAGAGTTGCTTCAAAAAGACTTCGCTATACTTGAACTCCGGTTCTGTACGATTCCGTATTTTATATACCACTTTTGTACACCACATGTGATCTGTTTTAAATATCTCACCCATAGTGACATTCTGTGCAATCTCAAACAAACCTTCATTGCTTTCTCCTTGAAACACTTCTGACATTTGGCTCATTGACTGCAAGGAATAGATACTACTATCTATCCAAGAATCCGTTTCAGCCAAACGCCTCACCTCATTATAATAAGTTACCGCATTGTTTTCGTCGAAAAATGCCAGCCACATATTCATGTGCATCATTAGTGTCAATACCGCTCCCCGGTTGGCACGCAGGCTGCCACTTCCATTCCGCCACGGCAAAATACCCTTATCAGGGTCATTATCCAATACAGTCTGTAAATCTGCCAAACAAGTTTTCAAAACTACTGTCTTGTCCATTCGTGGCAGTGGAGCAGCTGCATAAGCCTCCGTATAATAGGGTACATCACCAAAAATACGCACCATAAAGAAATAAGCCAGATTACGCAAGAATTTACATTCCGCCCGATAACGTTCCACTTCTACGGCTGACAGTTCCTTCACATTGGCAACCTCCTCAATCATAATATTGGCACTCTGCACTACTTTATACATATTCTGCCAGTTATAGATAGCGCCAAAATCAGAGGAGGTTCCCTCTTCTTTACTATCTTTCTTCGCTTTATAATTTTTCATATCATTCTGAATCAGATAAAGATAGTTATTTGTATTCTGTCCCGTGATTGGAGCACAGCGTACATCACCGGCATAAAGAAAAAATCCATTATCTGTAG
>NZ_JBCOCI010000289.1:1033-1606 GCF_040929485.1 Phocaeicola sp. RTP21198st1_B8_RTP21198_201120
ATTTATCACCCGGCATCTTATCTTCATCATCGGTATCCAGATTGCATCCGCAAAAAGTGGATGTAAAGATTAACAATAATCCTATTGATATATATTTCAGCATAATTCTCATATTTAAAAGATTATAAACTCAATACCACACCCATTGTCCATGTGCGACTGTTAGGATAGCCACCCGACGTGTCACGTCCCAGACCATTCACACTTTCGGGACTGATACCTGAATAATTGGAGAATGTCCAAATATTGTTGACCGAAGCTTTCAACGTAACCCCTCTTACCCGGAAAAAGTCAAGCCACCGTTTCGGAAAGCGATAAGACAGCGACACAGTATTCAGTTTGAAATAAGAACCTTCTTCCAAAAAGAGAGTCTGTGCTTCTCTGAACGGATCAATCACCTTATTGTGATGATAGTTGTACGGATTGGGATAAATCGCATTGTAACGGTTGTTTTCTGTCCAAAAATTATATTTTTCAATCGGAGATAAAGACGCATCTTTCCTCAAACTTTCAATAGACTTCCGTACCGGATCATCGTATGCTTTAAAAGATTTTGCCAGCACAGAATTAATA
>NZ_JBCOCI010000290.1:0-881 GCF_040929485.1 Phocaeicola sp. RTP21198st1_B8_RTP21198_201120
TATCATTAATCAAATACGCGAACGTTCAGAGCTAAACCCACGAAGTGAAGTCAGTGCGGACAATATCAACGAAGCTACTGAAGAAATGTTATTGGAGATGCTATTGGATGAACGCGACATGGAGTTTGCTGCAGAAGGCAAACGTTGGTATGACCTATTGCGCTACGGCAAGCAACAAAACTTCAAGTATAAAGCTCGCTTTAAAGCAATCATTATGGAGAACAACCTTACAGCGGAAAATAAATGGCTGAGTTCTGTTCTGGATAATGATAATGCTTGGTATTTGCCAATTCCTGCTGAAGATATATTCAACAACTCGTTATTGACACAAAATCCTTATTATGAATAATTAAATAACGATATACGATGAAAAAATTAAAAAAAATATACTGGATGCTGCTCATCGTTTTATGTGCAGCTTGTAATGATCCGTATGATGGAGACACTTTCGTGGTCTTCGACACACAGCCTGCCGCAACTTATTTATCCAGCAGATCGGAAGACTTTTCCGAATGGATTCACATCATGAAATATGCGGACTTATACAATGCGGTGAATCAGGCTACCCAACGCTTCACTCTTTTCGTCCCCAACAATACGGCCGTACAGGAGTTTTACACCCGAAGAGGGGTTTCTTCCATTGAAGAGTTGGGAACAGAATATGCGCGTAATTTGGTATCTTATCATATTATACAAGATACCATCAATCAAGCAACTTTTATTGAGAAGGAAGGTGCATTAGCTAAAAGAACCGTTTCTGACGATGTTTTGATGGTATCATTCGGAAGTGCGGAAAATGGCGGTGGTGGTATGCGGTCTGTTTATCTGAACAGTGAAGCTCATGTGCTTGAATTTGCAAATCCGGTATCCAAC
This sequence comes from Phocaeicola sp. RTP21198st1_B8_RTP21198_201120, assembly GCF_040929485.1. Taxonomy (NCBI): domain Bacteria; kingdom Pseudomonadati; phylum Bacteroidota; class Bacteroidia; order Bacteroidales; family Bacteroidaceae; genus Phocaeicola; species Phocaeicola sp. RTP21198st1_B8_RTP21198_201120. Next base: position 874 of record NZ_JBCOCI010000290.1, read on the forward strand.
GGTTACGT
>NZ_JBCOCI010000290.1:891-1602 GCF_040929485.1 Phocaeicola sp. RTP21198st1_B8_RTP21198_201120
TCCTTATACCCTCTTAAAGTCCGCTTTAGATGCGACGGGGTGGGGAACCGAGTTGAACATTATCTATGATGAACTGAAAAATGATCAGGGACAAACTATCAAGCAGAAACGTAATTATACACTGTTGGCTGTAACGGACGATGTCTTCCATGATGCAGGTGTCAATAATCTGGCTGATTTAACACAACTGTTGGGAGCAAGTAGCGACTATACTAATCCGGAGAATGCATTGTATAAATATGTAGCCTATCATATTCTGACCGGAAGTTATGACTTGAACAACTTGCAGAGTTTCGACAGTGAAAATGCGACTTCTAAGATATGGAATACATCGTGCAAAGGAAATGTGGTAAGAATAAGTCAAGAGGAAGATCGAAAATTCTATTTGAACTATCAGGACGAAGCAAATAAAGCTGTCTTTGTGGAAGACGCTTGTAATTTGCAAGCTAAGAACGGCTATATTCATCAGGTTTCCACTTACCTGCCGATTGCGGATGTAAAACCGGAAACAGTATTGTTTGATGTATGTAATTTCTCTGCTATCAAAGACTGGATTGCAGACGGTCATGGAGAGGAGGGGATTAAATTTCAGGAATCATTTGGAACGGCAGAGAAGAAATGTGACATCTCAGAACTCAATTGTTATGAATATGAACTAAAGAATCCATCAGGAGCTTTTGATAAATATTATAATATTACCTATTTTACTAC
>NZ_JBCOCI010000291.1:0-1202 GCF_040929485.1 Phocaeicola sp. RTP21198st1_B8_RTP21198_201120
CCATCCTGACGGATAGAAAGGATGATTTCTTTTTTAGCATCGGGATTTTCATCATTGTCTGCCATAAAAAGTTGTTCGTAATTTCCACACAATCCGTATCCATTGGAGGGATCGAGCACTTTGCCGGCATAGGTGATAGCATCATTCCAACGCGGTTGTCCGGTGTATACTTCGGCATTGGGATACAAACGGGCACGCAGCAACCAGCAAGCAGCTTTGTCGGCACGTCCGAAAGGAGCTTGACGCGGTTCGCTCATATCATTTTCGATGCTTTCCAGTTCGCTTTCAATATAAGCGAACAGTTCGGAGGCCGTCTTTTGAGGAGGATTCTCTTTGGAGAAGTGTTCGGTGAAAGGAGCTTTTCCGAAGGTGTCCATCAGATAATAGTAAAATAAGGAACGGAGAAAACGGGCTTCGGCACGTTGCTGAACGGAGGTAGCATCCTCTTTTCCGGCGATCTGATCCAGGAAGAAATTGCAGAGTGTGATATTATATGCTAAACGATTATATAATATTTCTGTCTGCTGATGAGAGGAGTTCCAACGCATATAAGTTAGTTCGGGGATACCGGCATTTTCTTGCCAGGTCCATATCATCTCATCAGTGCCATATTCATTGTTAGTGAAAAGAGCGCGATAGAAACAGGATTGACCTTCGTCCTTTACTGCGATATCCAGGTCATTGATACAGGAGGTAATTCCGGTGGTCAGGCTAAGGAACAACGCTGCTGAAACTATTGATTTTATATATTTGAACTTCATAATAGTCTACTTTTTAATAAATTACAATCTTAGAACTGAAGACTTAGCCCGAACAGGATAGTGATCGGATGAGGATAAATGTTCCTGTCAATACCTGCTACTCCGGCATCATTTCCTGAACTGATAACCGATTCAGGATCGAGTCCTGTATACTTGGTGATAACGAAGGGATTCTGTACAGTACCGTAAATACGGCCGTTGATACCTTTATAAGCCTGGGACTTCAGTAAATTTTTGAAGCTATAACCTACTGTTATGTTATCACAACGCAAGAATGAAGCATTCTCAACGAAACGATCGGACAGATAATAGTCTCCCTTTCCTTCAAATCCCAGATTCACGGCAGCTGTCGGGCGGTTGGAATAGTATCCATGATTAAAGATTCCTCACTTACCGACACTGGATTTACTGGCCAGTACGTCATTGTACACATAGTTATTC
>NZ_JBCOCI010000291.1:1212-1593 GCF_040929485.1 Phocaeicola sp. RTP21198st1_B8_RTP21198_201120
GTTATTCAGGCTGGCACGGAGGGCAAAGCTTAAATCCCAATTTTTATAAGTGAATTTGGAAGTCAGTCCCATCAATACGTCAGCGGCAGGTTTTTTATAGATATATTTGTCCGAAGCGTTGATGACACCATCTCCGTTACGGTCTACGAACATGTTTTCAATCGGTTTTCCATCCTTATCATACACTTGTTGGTAAACGAAGAATGAGTTCATCGGATAACCTACTTTCTGTACCTGGCAGGTTGCACCGCTAATACCAGTAGATACACCTCCGGTTTCTACATAGTAATTAGAATCATCTCCTCCGGTCAGTTTAGTGATTTCATTTTTGTTCCAAGTGATGTTATATCCCAAGTCCCAGACAAAATCTTTGGTTACAAT
>NZ_JBCOCI010000292.1:0-1568 GCF_040929485.1 Phocaeicola sp. RTP21198st1_B8_RTP21198_201120
GTCAGTCCCTTTACAATATAAATTAATAGCTGTTTTGATACAGCAAAAACAACAATTATGACATTTAAAGAATTAAATATAACCGAACCGATTTTAAAAGCTATTGAAGAAAAAGGATATGCAGTGCCCACTCCCATTCAGGGAGAGGCAATTCCGGCTGCATTAGCAAAAAGAGATATATTAGGCTGTGCGCAAACGGGAACAGGTAAAACTGCTTCGTTTGCTATTCCCATTATACAACATTTGCAAATGAATAAAGAGGCAGCCAAGTGCCGGGGGATTAAAGCGTTGATTTTGATGCCCACCCGTGAACTTGCCTTGCAAATAAGTGAATGCATTAATGATTATGCCAAATATACCCAAGTGCGGCATGGGGTTATTTTTGGCGGAGTAAATCAACGTCCTCAAGTTGACATGTTACACAAAGGAATTGATATCCTGGTTGCTACACCGGGACGTTTGCTTGACTTGATGAATCAGTGACATATCCATCTGGATAAGGTACGAATCAGCATAACTCCGAAATCATCGACTGTGGATGCTATTGAACAGATGGTTTATTTCGTAGAGAAAAAGGAAAAGAGTCTTTTACTGGTTTCGATTTTGCAAAAATCAGAAGATCAGTCGGTGTTGGTATTTTCACGTACGAAGCATAATGCTGATAAGATCGTAAAGATACTGGGCAAGGCGGGAATTGGTAGCCAGGCGATTCATGGAAATAAAAGTCAGGCAGCGCGGCAGTTGGCTTTGGGCAATTTCAAGTCGGGCAAAACACGTGTGATGGTGGCTACTGATATTGCAGCCAGAGGTATCGATATTAACGAACTTCCTTTAGTTATCAACTATGATCTTCCTGATGTGCCGGAAACGTATGTGCATCGTATCGGACGTACCGGAAGAGCCGGGAATACAGGGACAGCACTGACATTCTGCTCGCAGGAAGAGCGTAAACTCGTTAATGATATTCAGAAACTGACGGGTAAGAAGCTGAATAAAGCCAGTTATACTATTTGAAATCAACAAATAACAATCTCTTTAAAATTAATATAAAACTAAATATAAATTCTATGGCAAAATCCATGACAGTTGGTAAACGTGAAAATGAAAAGAAAAGACTCGCTAAACGAGAAGAAAAACTGAAAAAGAAAGAAAGCAAGAAATTATCGGGCAGCTCAAATAGCTTTGAGGATATGATTGCCTATGTAGATGAGAACGGAATGATAACTTCGACTCCTCCGACAGAGGATATAAAGAAGGAAGAAATTAATCCGGATGAAATAATTATAGCAACTCCTAAAAAGGAAGAAGAGGAGCCGACGATCTTGAGAGGACGGGTTGAGTTTTTTAATGAGTCAAGAGGATTTGGCTTTATTAAAGACCTTTCAGGTGTTGAGAAATACTTTTTTCATGTAAACAATGTCATTGGCAATATTGCAGAAAATAATATCGTAACATTTGACCTTGAGCGTGGAGTGAAAGGCATGAATGCGATCAATATCTCTTTGGAAAACAAATCTACATCGGAAGATTTAGCTCAATCTAAACCTGTATAGGGAAGTGTATATTCT
>NZ_JBCOCI010000293.1:0-1592 GCF_040929485.1 Phocaeicola sp. RTP21198st1_B8_RTP21198_201120
AGATAACGAAGCCGGTCGGCATATTAGCACAGTCTATTCATTATTTAAAAATTTCTTTAAGTACTTCTTTGTCATCAAAATGATGTTTCACTCCTTTTATCTCCTGGTAATTCTCATGTCCTTTTCCGGCAACGAGAATTACATCTCCTTTCTCCGCCAGCATGCAAGCCGTGCGAATCGCTTCTTTACGGTCGGCAATACTTAGTGTTTTCTTCATATCTTCCGCATCCAGTCCGGCAAGCATGTCATTGATGATGTCTTGCGGCTCTTCAAAGCGCGGATTGTCGGAAGTGATGATGACGCGGTCACTCGCTTTGGCAGCTTCCTTTGCCATGATGGGGCGTTTGCCCTTGTCGCGGTTACCGCCGGCGCCTACCACGGTAATCACTTTTCCTTTTCCTTCAAGCACTCCATGAATAGCGTTCAGTACATTAATGAGAGCATCCGGGGTATGTGCATAATCAACAATCGCCGTAATTCCCTGCGGTGAGCGGACCGCATCGAAGCGTCCGGCTACCGGATGAAGTGTGCTAAGAGCTACAAGCACCTCTTCTTCTTTCTTGCCTAACAGAACTGCCGCCCCGAATACCGCCAATAAATTGGAAGCATTGAACTTTCCGATAAACTGAACTGCCAGTTCATGATTGTTGAAGTCGAGCAGCATCCCTTCGAAATGAGACTCTAATACCCGTCCTTTAAAGTCGCTAAGACTTCTCAATGAATAAGTATAGACCTTCGAACGTGTGTTCTGCGTCATTACCAGTCCGTTTTTATCGTCCAGATTGGTCAGGCTGAATGCATTTTTCGGCAGATCGTCAAAGAATTTCTTCTTCGCTTTCAGATAGTTCTCTACTGTTTTATGATAGTCGAGATGGTCGCGGGTCAGATTTGTAAAGATCCCTCCTGCAAACTTTAGTCCACTGATACGTTTCTGTGCAATCGAGTGGGAGCTGACTTCCATGAACACATATTTGCATCCTTCATCTGCCATCCGTCCCAACAAACAGTTCAACGTGATTGGATCAGGAGTAGTATGTTCTGTCGGAATCGGTTCATCATCGATGTAATTGCAAACGGTAGAAATCAATCCCACCTTATAGCCGAAATAACGGAATGTATTATATAATAAGGTAGCGATCGTTGTTTTTCCGTTCGTTCCGGTAACGCCGACCAGTTCCAACTTGGAAGTCGGGTCTCCGTAGAAGGTAGTGGCAATCTTTCCTACCGCATCTTCGCTGTCTTTTACTCGTACATAGGTGATCCCCGCTACAGGTTCTTCCGGCATATCCTCGCAAAGGATGGCGATTGCTCCTTTTGCGATGGCAGCAGGTATATAAGCATGGCCGTCGGCTTGTGTGCCACGCATTGCCATGAATAGCTGTCCGGCTTCCACTAGACGGGAGTCTATGTTGACACCGGTGATTTCTATGTTTGAATCTCCGGCTACCTCTACCGGTTGGATTGCTTTCAGTAACTCATTTAATAACATCACTCTATTCAATTTTTAATCTTTAATTTTTAATTAAGCGTAAGCGTCACTGTCTGTCCCTTCTTAACAATCGTTCCGTTGGCTATCGACTGGCTTTTTACTT
>NZ_JBCOCI010000294.1:0-1581 GCF_040929485.1 Phocaeicola sp. RTP21198st1_B8_RTP21198_201120
CTCGTTGCAGCCGTGCTTTACGGCATCGTACCGGGTATTGTGAAAGTAGGCGGCTGGTTCGAGTTGTTGTTTGTCAACGGACTCGGAATGTCGTTCAATTCAGGTGTAGTGGTTTATATTATTCTACTTGCAGCCGCTCTGATCTGGGGTGTATACGAAAGCTATACCGAAAAGAACAAAACACGCATGGCTATCTCCTTTATCCTGACGATTGCCCTACTGGGTATCCCGTTCTATGGACACGGAGCCAGCAGTATTGTTATTGGAATCTTGGTCATCGCTGCACTGGGTCTTTATCTTGCTCCGAACATTCAGACCAAGATTAAGGAGAAATGGCGCATTTCCGCCCGCACCATGAACACAGCCCTGCTGTGCACCATGATGATCGTAATCGGGTATTCTTCTTACGCACTGATCGTTATCCGTTCTACTGCCAACACTCCGATGGATCAAAACTCACCGGAGGATATATTCACCCTGGGCGAATACCTCGGCCGTGAACAATACGGAACCCGTCCGCTCTTCTACGGCCCTGCTTTCTCTTCGAAAGTGGCACTTGACGTAAAAGACGGCTATTGTATTCCGCGCCAATCGGAAGCAGGAAGTAAGTTTGTCCGCAAGGAAAAGACTTCGCCCGACGAAAAAGACTCTTATATCGAACTTCCCGGACGTGTGGAATACGAATATGCACAGAATATGCTTTTCCCGCGTATGTACAGTTCGTCACACGCACCGCTCTACAAACAATGGGTAGACATCAAGGGATATGACGTTCCTTACGACCAGTGTGGAGAGATGGTGATGGTAAACATGCCTACCCAATGGGAAAATATCAAATTCTTCTTCTCCTACCAGCTAAACTTCATGTACTGGCGTTACTTCATGTGGAACTTTGCCGGACGGCAGAATGACATACAGGGTAGCGGAGAAATTGAGCACGGCAACTGGATCACCGGTATTCCGTTTATCGACAACCTACTGGTAGGTAACCAGGAATTGCTTCCGCAAGATCTCAAAAACAATAAAGGGCACAACGTATTCTACTGTCTGCCGCTGATTCTCGGCTTAATCGGACTCTTCTGGCAGGCTTACCATAGCCAGCGAGGTATCCAGCAATTCTGGGTGGTATTCTTCCTGTTCTTTATGACAGGTATCGCTATCGTGCTCTACCTCAACCAAACTCCTGCACAACCCCGTGAACGAGACTATGCGTATGCCGGTTCGTTCTATGCCTTTGCCATCTGGGTAGGTATGGGAGTGGCAGGTATCATCCGCATGTTGCGAGATTATGCCAAGATGCAGGAACTTCCGGCAGCCGTTCTGGCTTCAGTGCTCTGTTTGTTCGTCCCCATCCAGATAGCGGGACAGACATGGGATGACCACGACCGCAGCGGACGCTTCGTTGCCCGCGACTTCGGACAGAACTACCTGATGACTTTGCAGGAAGAAGGCAACCCGATTATCTACACCAATGGTGATAACGATACCTTCCCATTGTGGTACAATCAGGAAACGGAAGGTTTCCGTACGGATGCCCGCACCTGTAACTTAAGTTACCTGCAAACAGACTGGTATATAGAC
>NZ_JBCOCI010000295.1:0-452 GCF_040929485.1 Phocaeicola sp. RTP21198st1_B8_RTP21198_201120
ATAGAAAGCTTCGCTATAAGTATGGAAGGTATCCAAACTCTCGTTTTGTTCAAAGAGTTCGGATACCTTTTAATTTAAGTTCGTTTATTTACTGCTTTTTTACTTGTTGCTCTTTGAATATATATTCTGCGCCATTGTGCTTTTACAATACAAATGTCGCATCTGCAAACTAAAATAACCCATATTTTGTTGTCTTTATACAGTATCGAGTTTTTAGCGATAAATATATAATGAATGATGAAGATGACAAAGAACTTATTGTTAGGGATTGCTGCCGTATGTGGCAGCACTTTTCAGGCTGTAGCTTGTACGGGAATTTCGCTGACATCTCGTGACGGCAGTTATGTGCAAGCCCGTACGATTGAATGGGCGCGCGGTGTATTGCAAAGCGAGTATGTGATTATTCCACGTGACCGGCAGCTCACGTCGTTCACTCCTACAGGTGTCAATGG
>NZ_JBCOCI010000295.1:462-1580 GCF_040929485.1 Phocaeicola sp. RTP21198st1_B8_RTP21198_201120
CAAAAAGAGTTTATTGCCGAAGGAATCAATGAGGCAGGACTTTCGGCCGGACTATTTTTCTTTCCTCATTATGGGGGGTATGAGACGTATGACGCTGCACAGAACCAGCGGACACTGGCAGACCTTCAAGTGACGGAGTGGTTGTTGTCGCAGTTTTCTACTATTGACGAGGTGAAAGCAGCCCTCTCTTCTGTACGTGTCGTAGGATTGGAAACGACAGCGGTAGTACACTGGCGTATCGGTGAACCGTCGGGACGTCAGGTTGTATTGGAAATTGTAGGTGGCGTGCCGCATTTTTATGAGAATAAAGTAGGTGTACTGACGAATGCCCCCGGCTTTGAATGGCAACTCATTAATTTGAACAACTACGTCAATCTTCATCCGGGTGACGCTTCCGTGCAAAAATTGAGCGGTATTACGTTGCAGCCGACTGGTAGCAATTCCGGTTTTCTCGGTATTCCGGGTGATGCCACGCCTCCTTCGCGGTTTGTGCGTGCGGCCTTTTACCGGGGGACAGCTCCGCAACGTGCCACAGGCTTTGATACCGTGCAGCAATGTTTCCACTTGCTTAATAATTTTGATATTCCCATCGGTATAGAATATTCGCAGGCTGGTGATATTCCGGATATTCCCAGTGCTACACAATGGACCTCGGCTATTGATCTGACGAACCGGAAGGTTTATTATAAAACGGCCTATAACAATTCGATACGTTGCATCGATTTGAAGGCTATTGATTTCTCGAAAGTAAAATATCAATCACAACCGTTGGATAAGATACAGGAGCAGCCGGTTGAAATGGTTAAAATTCCCCGGTAGAATATGGAAGGGTGTGGAGGTGATCCTATGTGATAGTTACTTGCATTGAAATGTTTTCAAATAAATGTTGATGACGTTTTTACCCTCACACCCTCACCCTGTGCTCAATCCGTTTATTCATCGGGGTTATAGGTGTGAGGGTAAGGGTGAGAGTAGGTGAGGGTAACTTTTTACTCTCACCCTGATTCGTCCTGATTAGGGTTGACTAATCTTATTCCGTTTTTACACTAATTTCTTCATTATTACCATAATATCCACTTTCAGGCACATAAATCGGCTGCATCGCTCCACCCATATTT
>NZ_JBCOCI010000296.1:0-471 GCF_040929485.1 Phocaeicola sp. RTP21198st1_B8_RTP21198_201120
GCTTTCATTACCGGACGACAAAGATGAGGTGGATGTAGTATGGGGACCGTATCAAATCGTACAATCTACCGGCGCCCGTCCGTATGCGAAATACATGTCTAACGGGAAAGATAAGATTTATTTGACTTACACCACGGGACATCCGGATAATGAACTTCCAAACTTCCTTTATTTTAATTATATCGATATCAAAACATTGCAGTTGACTGATGTCAGGGGAACCGTACTTTCTACTATTGCCGACGGCACATTTAAGGTGAACAAGACAGGTGATTATGCGAAACAATACCCGTCTACGGTAGTGGATAATCCTTCTGAACGTGACTGGGTATGGCAAATAGCTTCGGACAGGAACGGAAATCCGGTGATAGCAATGGTACGTATCAGCGATAATAAAGAATCTCATGATTATTACTATGCAAAATGGAACGGACACGAGTGGAAAAAGACTTTTCTTATTAATGCCGGTGG
>NZ_JBCOCI010000296.1:481-1573 GCF_040929485.1 Phocaeicola sp. RTP21198st1_B8_RTP21198_201120
ATAGTGCCGGTATGGCTATCGATCCGTCGAATGTTAATGAGGTATATTGCTCATTACCGGTAGAGGGAAAATATGGTAAGGTGTATGAGATTGTAAGATTTATCATGAGTGAAGATGGAGAGGTTATTTCTAAGGAGGCAGTCACAAAAGACTCGCAACTGAATAATGTCCGTCCTTATATGATACCGGCTTCAGAGGGTACCCCATTGCGGCTGACTTGGATGTATGGCAACTATTATGATTGGATTGTCAGTTTACAACATCCACAAGGCTATTCTACAGGAATAGCCTGCGACTTCAAAGGATTCCCCGATAGAAAAAAGAAGAAGATGATAGCGGCATCCGGCAAAGAAATACGATTTGATCCTGAAAAACCTTTTGTGCTGGAACAGACGATTACTCTTGGCGCAGATAATTATCAAGGTTGCTTGTTGCAACTCGGTGATCTGGAATATTATCTAAACGGAGAAACGATGAAACCTGAAATCAGATATAAAGGGAAGGTATATACCAGCACAAATGTATTGGGAACATCGGATTGTTGGAAAACACAGGCTCGTGGAACCGGTGGCAAGTGGTATACTCCGCAGAAATATGGGGAGGTTCGTTTGAGGATGGAATATAAGAAAGGTGTTTTATGTGTATATATAAATGACTTGCTCGATCAGAGAATTGACTTTGATTGAAAGCGAGCGAACTCTTTTATGGAGTGGGCTAATAAGTGGAATCCTCGTTTATATCGTATTATATAATAAATGAGGACTAAGTTCGAAGTACAAATTCTCCATAATATCATACATTTAATAGAGAATGATTGTTTTTAGCCCTTTTTTGACATATAAGTAGACCTTTATATTTTATGTATCATCTATCTTTGTAGACAAGAAATCTTATTTAATATCATGAATATGAATAGACATTGTGGAATAATTAAGTTTATATTATTAGGGGTGGTTTGTATATCATTACTGCCTGTATCAGTGCATGCACAGAAGTATACGGAGTTTATCCCCGGTGAAGTTTGGAAAGATACGGACGGGAATCCGATCAATGCCCATGGTGGGGGACTTTTATATCATAACGGCACTTACT
>NZ_JBCOCI010000297.1:0-1567 GCF_040929485.1 Phocaeicola sp. RTP21198st1_B8_RTP21198_201120
TAACTACAGTGTGCCCATTTTGTTTAAAGAGATGTATAAAAGATAGAATAATTCAGCTTTATAAATTCTTTCTTTTTTACTTGCTTATTTCATTTGATTTCCATACTTTTAGCCTCCGTAAACCCTTTAAAAATTGATCCTATGGACAACATTCTTTTCTGGCTGGTTCCAGTCGCTTCCGTGTTAGCCCTCTGCTTTGCTTATTACTTTCATAAGCAAATGATGAAAGAGAGCGAAGGTACACCCCAAATGATAAAGATAGCTGCTGCTGTGCGCAAAGGAGCTATGTCTTATCTGAAACAGCAATACAAAATAGTAGGCTGGGTATTCTTGGGGTTGGTTATTTTGTTTTCAATTATGGCCTACGGCTTTCATGTACAGAACGCATGGGTTCCCATTGCTTTTCTTACAGGCGGATTTTTCTCCGGGCTTTCCGGATTTTTAGGGATGAAGACGGCGACTTATGCGTCGGCTCGTACCGCTAATGCCGCCCGTAATTCTCTGAATGCAGGGTTGAGGATTGCTTTCCGAAGCGGCGCGGTGATGGGATTAGTTGTAGTTGGCCTGGGATTGCTCGATATATCTTTCTGGTATCTGTTGTTGAATGCAGTCATTCCTGCTGATGCGCTGACACCTACTCATAAACTCTGTGTGATTACTACTACCATGCTGACTTTCGGTATGGGTGCTTCTACACAAGCACTCTTTGCCCGTGTAGGTGGCGGTATCTATACGAAGGCAGCCGATGTTGGAGCCGACTTGGTAGGTAAAGTAGAAGCCGGAATTCCGGAAGATGACCCTCGTAATCCTGCTACTATTGCCGATAATGTAGGTGACAATGTAGGTGACGTGGCCGGTATGGGAGCCGATTTATATGAATCTTACTGTGGCTCGATTTTGGCAACAGCTGCACTGGGTGCTGCTGCTTTTATCCATTCGGCAGATACAGTGATGCAATTCAAGGCAGTTATTGCTCCGATGTTGATTGCAGCTGTTGGCATTATCCTTTCTATTATAGGGATATTCGCTGTCCGTACTAAAGAGAATGCGACCATGAAAGACTTGCTCGGTTCATTGGCTTTCGGCACAAACCTTAGTTCCGTGCTTATTGTTGCAGCTACATTCTTAATCCTGTGGCTTTTGCAACTAGATAACTGGACTTGGATTTCTTGTGCCGTAGTAGTCGGACTGGTAGTAGGTATTATCATCGGACGTTCTACGGAATATTATACTTCTCAATCTTATCGTCCTACCCAGAAACTAAGTGAAAGCGGTAAGACTGGCCCTGCTACTGTCATTATTTCCGGTATCGGTTTGGGTATGCTTTCTACAGCTATTCCTGTAGTTGCGGTAGTGATTGGTATCATTGCTTCCTATCTGTTGGCTTCCGCAGGTGATTTCGGTAATGTCGGCATGGGATTGTATGGTATCGGTATTGCAGCTGTTGGTATGCTTTCTACCTTAGGTATCACATTGGCAACGGATGCTTACGGTCCGATTGCGGATAATGCGGGAGGTAATGCCGAAATGTCCGGCCTAGGTGCTGAAGTTCGCAAACGTACTGATG
>NZ_JBCOCI010000298.1:0-1567 GCF_040929485.1 Phocaeicola sp. RTP21198st1_B8_RTP21198_201120
ATCCACAGCAGTACGCCAATAAACAGCAATATCACAAAAATCCCTTTCCATCCGATCGTCCCGGTCACCAACCCTCCGATTACCGGAGCTGCCACGGGAGCCACTCCATTAATCGCACCAATCACGGCCAGCATCTTGGCCAGTTCCTTCCCCGAAAACTTATCCGTAGCCACCGAACGGGATATGACAATACCGCCTGCTCCTCCGATTCCCTGTATCAACCTCAAGGTGATAAACGAATAAATGTCCGGTGCAAAAAGACAGAATACGGTAGACACGATGAACAGTATCATCGAGACGAGCAACAACGGACGCCTGCCGTATTTATCACTCAATGGCCCGAAAAAAATTTGTCCCAATGCCAGACCTATCATACTGGTGGTAAGTCCCAATTGCACCATCGACGAGTGGGTAAAAAAATAGTCTGCCATGGCTGGCAGACTAGGCAAATACATATCCGTCACAAGAGGTCCGAACGCTGACAACATACCGAGCAAAATCAGCAAAAATCCCTTTGAGTTCTCCTTATTTATTATTGCAGTCATAAACTATTGATTAAAATTCGACTGCAAAGGTATAGGTTTTCTTTTATTTACTTATAGGCTTAATCAGAACAAAAAAGGAGCTTTTCAGAACAATTTTTCTTATTTAGTCGTATAGCTTCACCTTACGGTACATATTATATCGCATCTTTACTTCAGGAGTGGTTGTGCTTCTTTCTATTCTTTCTCCTATTTGATATGCTAGCTGTCATTCGTTAAAAAACGTTATATTTGAGTCTATATAGGGTTACAACTTACTTGTTTTTTTTCATAATTTTGCAAACCAAAAATAGAAAAATAGGTATCAAAATGAAACTAAGATATTATCAAATCGCCATTCGTTACAAGAACAAAATGCATGACTTTCACGGTTGGGGTGTAGCAGCGCAGATTTGATAACCCTCCTATTTTCACTACAGAGAACGCCAGAGGACACAGCGTTCAAATAATCTTCATTAACTTGTGTCAACTGACATATTTCAAAAGAAAAAAACTCTGTGTTACTCAGTATTATTCCGTGGGGAAGAAAATTCAAAATTCTACTATTAATTAAATTTCTTTTCACTTTATGAGCAAAAAAAGATGGCTCATAGTGCCGCTATGTGCCGTGCTATGCAGTCAGGGACTGTTTGCCCAGACGCTTGACAGGAGAGTGTTGGGCATTGACGAAATGTTCCGTCTGGCAGACGAGAACAGTCAGAGTATTCAAACGTATAAAACCGGAAAGGAAGCAGCCGATGAAGCTTTGAAGGCTGCCAAGTCACAACGTTTGCCGGACATAGGTGCCTCACTCTCATTTAGTTACCTGGGCGACGGATATATATGGGACCGTGACTTCAAAAACGGGCAGAATATCCCTATGCCACACTTCGGCAATAACTTTGCGTTGGAAGCGCAACAAGTGATTTACGCCGGAGGAGCCATCAACAGCAGTATTACTCTGGCTGAACTCGGTCAGCAAATGGCTGCATTGGACTGGCAGAAGAACCGTCAGGAAATCCGCTTTCTCCTGACCGGCTATTACC
>NZ_JBCOCI010000299.1:0-526 GCF_040929485.1 Phocaeicola sp. RTP21198st1_B8_RTP21198_201120
ACATTAGCACCCTATATCGCTCCTTCCGTATCCGTCCTCGTGACAGAGGAAGAATACGAAGCAGCCACCGAGCTAATCAGAAGTCGGGACGAGAAAGGTAGCGATTGATACGGTCCAGTCCTTCTTTGATATTCTCCAATGAGTTTGCATAGGAGAAGCGTACATATCCTTCACCTCCCGTACCAAAGTCCACCCCGGGAGTAATGCCGACATGCGCATGTTCGAGTACATCGAATGCAAAGCGATAAGAGTCGGTAGTAAATTTGCGTGCGTTGGCAAAAATGTAAAATGCTCCTTGAGGTTCTACTTTAATCTCAAACCCCATTTCCCGAAGACGAGTAATCATGTACCGGCGACGCTCATCATAAATCTGTTTCATCCGTTCCACATCCGAATCAGCCTGCCGCAATGCAGCAATCCCAGCCTGTTGGGCAACGCTGGACGCACAAATAAATAGATTTTGCTGCAACTTCTGCAAAGAACGCATACAAGATTTAGGTGCAATCAAATAACCCAGCCGAAGACC
>NZ_JBCOCI010000299.1:536-1459 GCF_040929485.1 Phocaeicola sp. RTP21198st1_B8_RTP21198_201120
TAGACAAGTCCATGATAAATCTCATCCGAAATAACAGGAACTCCCAGTGCTGCCACTTCTCTCAAGAATTTTTCATCCAGCAACATTCCGGTCGGATTCATCGGAGAATTGATAAAGATAGCCGCTGTATGTGGATTCACACATTTACGAATAGCTTCTATGTCGTATTGCAGATATTCTTTAGACAAAGGAACCAAAACGGGTTTAGCCTGGGTAGCCAACACAAAATTACGGTAACAAGCATATCCCGGATTGGAAAGAATCACTTCGCTATCCGTGTTGCAGAGCAACATCAACGCAAGAAGAATGGATGGAGAAGAACCGGAAGTCACCACAATGCAATCCGGATCTACCGTCACTCCATATTCCCGTAGATAAAAAGCAGCAATTTCCCGCCGGAGTTCCGGGTCCCCCAAAGAATGTGTATAGTGAGTAAGATGACGATCATAAGCCGCTTTTGCTGCTTCCGACACACAAGACGGCACATCAAAATCGGGTTCACCAACCTCCAAATGAATAATATCAACACCTTGTTTCTGTAATTCGTTTGCCCTCTCCAACACATCCATTACGATGAAGGAGGTCATCTGTTCTACTTGTGGATTTGTATGTTTCATTGTTTATCTTTTCTCTATCTAGCTGCAAAGATAATTCTTTTTAGCCTGTTTTGGTAGCATATCGGCAAAAAGCTCTATATTTGTGCTTTCAAATCGTTAGTAAGGATGAAACAGGAATTTACACGAATCGCAGTAAAAGTAGGAAGCAATGTATTAACACGCCGCGACGGAACGCTGGACGTTACCCGTATGTCGGCACTTGTTGACCAGATAGCGGAATTACACAAGTCCGGGGTAGAAATCATTTTGATTTCTTCGGGAGCTGTTGCTTCCGGACGCAGTGAAGTGCATCCGCAGAAAAAACTC
>NZ_JBCOCI010000299.1:1492-1565 GCF_040929485.1 Phocaeicola sp. RTP21198st1_B8_RTP21198_201120
AAAAAACAGGCCAAACTAATCAACCGTTACTACGAACTTTTCCGTGAGCACAATATACCTGTCGGCCAGGTAC
>NZ_JBCOCI010000300.1:0-1035 GCF_040929485.1 Phocaeicola sp. RTP21198st1_B8_RTP21198_201120
CAACAGAAATGATCGTCGTTGATACGCATAGCCTCAAAATGATAGGGGTATTGCTTACCGGCATTGAGCGACTGAAGGTAAGGGAGAGGTTTGACATTACGTTGGTAAGCCATCCAGAAATTGAAACAGGCAAAATTATCTTTACCGGCATCCAAACGAATCTTACGCTCATTCTGTCCTCCGTAAAACAGCCAGGCCAACTGCCCAATCTGCACGTCTACACTCAAATTTCCGGTACATAAATTCGCCCAGCCTTTACAACGGGAAGGATTGGCACAATAAAGTCCCTGATTCCAAGGTAACAGCAGCTGTGCCACCATGTGTTGATAAATCGTCGCAGCGGTTTTTCGAATTTCTTCATCCCGGCTAAATTCTGCAAGCATCCTCACATACTGAAGATTTATTCCCAAATAAGTAAAAGCGTCGGCTTCAGGGCAGTTGTCTGTGAAGAAAGATTTCAAGGTTTTCAGTATTCTGCCATGCAAATAGCTTTTTAGCTGGGAAGAAGTTTGCCCGTCCGCATCCACAAAATCAGACCATTCTTCAGCACAAAGGAAACCACTTGCCTGTCGCATCATCCTCATATTCAGCGTACCTTTATCAGTTGCATACTTCCCTAATTTCATGAAATCCTTTATCTTCTTCTGCAACTGTTCCGACATCCGGGTCTTCGTAAGCATATATCCATGCATAGTAGCATGCACAAAGAACTCCAAATCGGAATCTGAATGATAAACCTCATCGATATGTTCCAACTGATATTGATAGATTTCAATCAGTTTGGCCGTTGCTTCCGCCGTTTCATGATTACTCCACAATCTGGCATAATAGAACGGAGCCAGATACTTGATACTGTAACCTTTACCCGGAGACACCCGGAGCATACAGTCGATAAGCGACTTTCCCCTTTCTTCATAAGTAGTCCCCCGCATAAAAGGACCAGCCTCTTCTACCTGCCCTTCCTCCGGAGTTGAAGGCAAAGGCTGATTACTGTTTTCCCTGGCATCGCTATCATTACAAGCCGAAGTGCAGAAG
>NZ_JBCOCI010000300.1:1045-1563 GCF_040929485.1 Phocaeicola sp. RTP21198st1_B8_RTP21198_201120
CTTTCGGTTTCATCTATTCTTTTATTATCAGGTTAATTAATATGTATACTAACAGGATGATTTAAATAATCGGCATACGTATCGACCAGACGAATAAATTCCTCACGTTTAGAGAAATCATCCACTCCTAGTTCCCAGCCGGCATACACCTGATAACGATATCCATTATTACCCGGTTTCAGTTTGGCACACCATGTTTTAAGAATTCCGTTTCCTTCATCGGGTGCATGGAACGTTTCCACTAATTGATCCTTAGGGATTAGCAATGCCATACCCAATTCGTAATCCTTATTCACCGTCTGTTTATCATGTGTAATCATGGAAACCCATTTTCCTGCATACTGCTTCTCTACAAATTCCTTCGTATTGTTATTGGCAACAAGTCCTGTTACCAATACCGCATTCTCCGGAAGCGGCGAAGTACGTATTTCTTCCTCATATCCGTTTTTACCTGCCCAGATAGTGACCGTTTCATGAACATCGACTTTTGTTCCCAACACATCCCATCTCGTAAAATC
>NZ_JBCOCI010000301.1:0-755 GCF_040929485.1 Phocaeicola sp. RTP21198st1_B8_RTP21198_201120
TTCACGTACACGGTCGAAGATTACCACCTTGTCATTGATAGAGTAACCGATAGCTGTCAGGATAGCACCGATAAACGTTTGGTCAATTTCCAGTGAGAATGGAACGATACCCCATAACAATGAGTAAGCACCGATAATCATGATGGTATCGCATGATAGAGCTACGATAGAGCCAATACTATATGCGATGTTACGGAAACGGATTAAGATATACAGACCGATAGCGATCAAAGCCAGTACTACGGAATAGATAGCACCTGTTTTGATATCGTCTGCGATACTCGGACCCACTTTTTGAGAACTTACAATACTACCACCAGTGTGATTGTCACGGTCGATAAAGGTAGCTAGAGTGATGTTTTGAGTCAGCACAGGTTTCAAAGTCTCATATAAATATGCTTCGATTTGAGAGTCAACATCGTTTCCTGCATCTTCAATACGGTAGTTGGTGCTGATACGTACAGTTTTCTTATCTGTACCGATAGCGATAACACTAACGTTAGCATCACCGAACTTGCTGGAGATCAATTCACGAATCTGTTCGGGTTCTACCGGATTCTCGAACTGTACCTTGAAGTTACGTCCACCGGTAAAGTCGATACTCTGGCTTAAACCGCGCATGGCAAATGAACCGATACAAACGAGGATGATGGCTACAGTGATGATAAGGGATTTTTTGTTTGTTCCCATGAAATCAAAACGTGTGTTGGTCATCAAGTTTCTTGAAACAGGGGTTGTGAATGTAAGGTTCAATA
>NZ_JBCOCI010000301.1:765-1554 GCF_040929485.1 Phocaeicola sp. RTP21198st1_B8_RTP21198_201120
GTCATGAACACAGCGGTGAAGAAGGATACTAGAATACCGATAATCAATGTCGTAGCAAAACCACGGATCGGACCGGTACCGAAGTTAAACAGAATGATACCTGTGATGATGGATGTCAGGTTCGAGTCGAAGATAGCGGAGAATGCGTTGGAATAACCGTCAGCAAGTGCTTTCTTCACACCTTTACCGGCACGAAGTTCTTCTTTTGTACGTTCGTAGATAAGTACGTTCGCATCCACTGCCATACCTAGTGACAACACCATACCGGCAATACCGGACATTGTCAATGCTGCCTGGAAGGAGGAGAGGACACCTAATACGAAGAAGAAGTTCAGGAACAATGCACCATTGGCAATCATACCCGGTATGAAGCCGTACATCATACACATATAGATCATCAACAGAATCAGAGCCACTACGAATGAGAATACACCTGCATTGATAGATTCCTGACCCAATGACGGACCAACGATATCTTCCTGTACGATGTGAGCCGGAGCCGGCATCTTACCTGATTTCAATACGTTTGCTAAGTCCTTTGCCTGTTCAGGAGTGAAATGACCTGTAATCTGTGAACGTCCACCTGTGATTTCAGAGTTTACGTTTGGTGCAGAATATACATAGTTGTCAAGAACGATAGCGATAGAACGACCGATGTTTTGTTTAGTCAACTGTGCCCAACGACGTGCACCGTCAGAGTTCATAGTCATGCTGACAGCCGGTTTGCTGTATTGGTCAAATTCATCTTTCGCGTCTGTTACTACATCACCTTCCAACGGAGCTTTACCG
>NZ_JBCOCI010000302.1:0-1552 GCF_040929485.1 Phocaeicola sp. RTP21198st1_B8_RTP21198_201120
CTTATTACCTATATCAAGATAAGAATGAGTGATAAAAATCACCTTAGGATTCTGGTATTTCGGCTTGTTTACCAAATCTTTCGCCCATTGCAGAACTTCAGCACGAGGCACAAACTCTACTGCTATAACCAAAATCTTTCCCCATCCCGGCTCATCAAACTCAAAAGCCGAATTCTCTAAAGACGCCCTGCCTTCACGATTAGGAAATTCACTGACACAGATATTCCGCCAGGTAGAATTTCGTTCAAAAGGAATATAATCAGGAAAATAAGTACGACCGTTTTCTGCGGCTTTGTATCCATAATCATGATTGCCTGCGGCAATAATATAAGGTACTTTGTTATCCAGTCTTTTCAAAGCCTGCGATGCTGCCTCCCACATTTCACGACTGGTCTGGTTCAGCATCTTACGGTTTAATACATTATTATCATTCTGCTCCACCAAATCGCCTGTACAAAGGACAGCTTTAATTTTAAGCGACTCTATATTGTCCGCAATCCATGCGGTACAAAGATCAAAAAGCGGCTGGTTAATATCATACTTGGTATATCCCTGTGGATCACCGAGCAAAATCATAGAAAAGGATTCCGGATTGACCAATTTCTGGGGATCAGCCCGATGCTGCGCCGGGAGACAAGTGACAGAAGCACACAATATCCCGGCCAATAAATAGTTGAATAGTTTCATAAGTTACTCTTTTTCTTCTTTGTTTTTAAATACAGGTGCACGAGATACGGATGCCGGTGTGCCATTAGTAATATAAGGCCAGCCATCACTGCTCCATTGTATGCGGTCACACATCAGTTGACGACCATTATCTATTTTCGCTTTCTGCCAAGCATGATAGAAGAACCAGTCGTTCCCCTCGTCATCCGTGATAATTTCGGAATTGTGCCCGGTTCCGGCAAACAGGTTATTACCCTGTAGAATTACTTCATTATAACTACTATTTTCTTTCATCACAGTACCGTTTTTACCCACATAAGGACCTTCGATATTTTTAGAACGCCCCACCACTACACGGTACGTACTTCTTTCCTCTTCACAACAACTACCCGTAGAGCCAAATAGATAATAATAATTCCCGCGTTTATGAACCATGATGCCTTCTATTGAAGGACCCGCTATCTTTTCGGAAACAGCACCTTTAATGGATAGACCGTCAGCACTTAACTCTACATAACGGATACCTCCTTCATAGCCTTTAGAAGTACTATTATAACTTCCCCAGAAAAGATACTTCTTACCATTATCTTCAAAATAACAAGGGTCGATGCACTGCATAGTACCAGAATTGTAGTCAAGAAGTTTTCCGTGATCCGTAAAAGGTCCTACAGGAGAGTCGCTGACCGCCACCCCGATACAACTATTCTTAGGCAAGTCCCAGTGCCCG
Source organism: Phocaeicola sp. RTP21198st1_B8_RTP21198_201120 (assembly GCF_040929485.1). Lineage (NCBI taxonomy): Bacteria > Pseudomonadati > Bacteroidota > Bacteroidia > Bacteroidales > Bacteroidaceae > Phocaeicola > Phocaeicola sp. RTP21198st1_B8_RTP21198_201120. The sequence continues at coordinate 1,394 of NZ_JBCOCI010000302.1, forward strand.
AGAGTATAATAGAGCACATATTTGCCATTGATATAGTTAATGTCCGGAGCCCATAAGCGAGTGTCCGGCTGCCAGTTCGGTTTTTGCAGAAAGGCTGCCCCAGCATAAGTCCACTGTGTCATATTAGTAGATTTGTAAATCGGAATATAGATATTATCC
>NZ_JBCOCI010000303.1:0-511 GCF_040929485.1 Phocaeicola sp. RTP21198st1_B8_RTP21198_201120
GGGACGTGCCATCATCTCCGACCCTGCGGTATTGATTCTCGATGAACCCAGCACGTATATCGACAAGCGTTTCGAAGCACGCCTTTATGAGTTATTGGCTGAAATCAATAAAGAATGTGCCATTATCCTTGTCAGTCACGACATCGGCACTGTATTGCAACAGGTAAAATCTATCGCTTGCGTCAACGAAACGCTGGATTACCATCCGGATACAGGCGTTACTACCGAATGGCTGGAAAGGAACTTCAACTGCCCTATCGAGCTATTGGGACACGGTACATTGCCTCACCGGGTTTTAGGAGAGCATCATCACCATCATTAAAGATATCTGCAAAAGACGACCTACATGAATCTATTTGTGCAAAAAAGTTCATTGGTAGATTCGTGCAAACAAATTAGAGCAAACAATTCTTTATATAGCCCTCTATTTCTTGTGCAGTCACATCATAAACAGGTTCAAGCTGCTCAAAATGGGAATCCCTCGTAAAGCGGTTGCTATTAGTAAGCATGG
>NZ_JBCOCI010000303.1:521-1544 GCF_040929485.1 Phocaeicola sp. RTP21198st1_B8_RTP21198_201120
TCATTGCTCCGATAGATTTCACATCAGCCAGTTTCAGATTATTCAGGTAGCTTACCGGCTCACTTACCGGAGAATATTTAGGGCAAGCATAAAACGAAAATTTCACTCCTGACACAAGATATTCCACATGATCTATATCCAGAATATCTTTATGCTGAATCTCTCCAATCGTAGCTAGTTCTTTCTCTATCTGATACCAAGCTACCTCCATCTTCTCTATCTTGGAAGTGCGCCACTTCATAAAATCCAAATCCTCACTCTGACGAGTTCCGATTTGTAAAGACAAGGCAGTTCCACCGACCAGAAGATAAGGTTTTATGCAATCCAATTGGGAAACCGCTTCAAAAATCTGCAGTGTGTGTGGAGCTAATCCTTTCATAGAAGTATTTTGTTTAGGCGACGAGTAGCCATAGATTTTATATAAGCGTCCGGTTTCTTTGCTTTAAAATAGTACCATGCAAAAAAACGGTTCAACGTATAGAGATATTCCTCTTGTGGAATGAGATAATCCAGCCATACCTGCTTGATTTTCTTGAAAGGATAAACCAAAAAAAGCTGATTAATTTCCTCTAAATCAAGATGCAACAACGTTTTTTCAATCAGCATATCATCTGGAATATCTTTGATTGAATCTTCATTGTACGACCAGAAGCAATGTTCCTGCTTCAATTTCGACAATAGTTCCTGCTTTATAACATCAACAGACATAGGTTACTGTTTATTAGGTAAGACAAAAATAGTATTTACCAAAGAGCCACTTTGCCCAAAGAACCAAGTTCCAAGCTTGCCGTTTTCACGCCCATTGCCTTGAATGCTCTTACAATAGTAGAAAAGGATATACTTTTCCCACTTTCTATTTTCGAGATTTGTGCCCTTTTAACCCCCATAAGCTCACCTAATTGTTCTTGGGTAAGATTCTTGGCCTCTCTCGCCCGTTTAATAGCCTCACCTATAAGAAAGTTATTAATATCAGTCTCATATTTTTCGCGTGCTGGAGTACCTTTTGTACCTATCACTCTATCC
>NZ_JBCOCI010000304.1:0-1174 GCF_040929485.1 Phocaeicola sp. RTP21198st1_B8_RTP21198_201120
GTGTCAACCACCTCAAAACCAAATTTCTTTGCAAATGATTGGTCGGAAAGCCAGCTCTTCTGTTTTTTTGCCCCGAGCATACAAATGCCGGATCTACCTTTTTCTTTGGCATCAGTTATACAGTACTCTATTAATGCTTTCCCATATCCGTTTCCTCGGGGACTACCTAACACCCATAAACAATACAGATAATAATAGTTGTCGCCGATGACGGGAACCCAAGCTGTTTCAAGAGGAGCATATTCAATAAAAACCGTAGCTTTGGCGTTTAACTTTCTAAAGACATGGCCTTCATTCAGCCGGTCGGAAAGCCACTTTGCTTCAATACCAGGATGAGACTTTTTGCTGCGGATAATGCAGCATAAATGCTCATTAGAAAGATTTTCTGTTGTTAAGTTTGTAAAGTCAGTATTCATATACACCTTTGTTTCAAGTTAGGTATTATCAGTCGGTCCATGTAGCAACAATAGTCCTTTGTTGGTCTGTTGACGGGCTATCTTTGCAAAGATAGTGAATTTGTGTAGATAATCTTTGTTGCCGGGTTGTAGAATTCACGAAAGTTTCTTTTCTTACTATATAGAGAGGTGGCGAACAGGTAGAACTTTATATCCGGCAATAAATAGCAGATGGCAACAGACGAAACAGGATAGTTACATATCTCCATCTTTTGGAAATGAAAGCTACTTTTTTCTTTTTAGAAATAGCTTTTTTAATTTGTTTCACAGCTTTATCAACGGGAGTAACCCAGAACAATCCTTCTCCTTTTGCCATAGCGGTGTCTACAAATCCGGGACGAATATCGGTAGTGTAAATAGAATAAGGAGATTTAGTTGCTTTTTGTCGTAATCCTTCCATATAGTTGATTTGATAGGCTTTCGACGCATTGTAGGCGGGAGCGATGCCACTGCCGCGCGTACCTCCAACAGAGGAAATAGTAACCAGATGCCCGCTTTTTTGCTGTTCGAAATATCGGAAACCCCAGTCTGCGATGTTGGTGAATCCTATCACGTTCGTTAGTAAGGTAGGTTCTTCCAATTGGTAGGAGAGTTCGGGGTTTAGTTCTCCGGTCCCGGCACAGATAATCAATATATCCATTCCACCCATTTTTCGAGTGAGAGTTTCGAGGGATGAAATGGTAGCTTGTGTATCGGTGATGTCGCACACTTGATAGAAT
>NZ_JBCOCI010000304.1:1184-1541 GCF_040929485.1 Phocaeicola sp. RTP21198st1_B8_RTP21198_201120
GCCGATAAGATAATCTTCTTGAGAATAGACTTCTGCCAATCCGCGACCGATGCCGGAAGTTGCACCTATAATTATAATTTTTTTCATGAAATACAATATACTTTGTTTGCCCGCAAAAGTAAGGGTAGGGAATAAATAAACTCTTGATTGAAATCAAGAATTTATTTTTGTACGACTTTTCTTCGGATACGACTTAATGTTTCGGGACGAATCAGAAGATAGGAAGCCAGTTCTTTTAAAGTTATCAGTTTCAGTAAGTCGGGACAACGGTTGATAATTTCAAGATAGCGTTCTTCCGGTGTCAGGCTGTACATTGAAATCATCCGGTCGTAGACTTCCCACAATAAGGTTTCTGCG
>NZ_JBCOCI010000305.1:0-1534 GCF_040929485.1 Phocaeicola sp. RTP21198st1_B8_RTP21198_201120
GCTGTCATCCATAATCAACACATGATCGAGCACTTTGTCGATGTCACGAACCTGATGCGTGGAAATCACAATCGTCTTATCATCCGACATACCCGATGCTATAAACTTACGGAACTGACTTTTGCCGGGAATGTCCAGTCCGTTAGTCGGCTCGTCCATCAACAAAAGAGAAGTGTTTGTAGCAAGCGCAAAGCTCATAAATACTTTCTTTTTCTGTCCCATAGAAAGTGATCCGAGATCAATATCTATATCCATCTCAAAATAATGGAGATATTTAATCATCTCTTCCTTACTGAAACGAGGATAAAAAGGACTGTTTAACTCAATATAGCTGACCAAAGAAACCGAAGGCAACTCAAATTCTTCGGGAACTAAAAACATATCCTGCAAAGTAACCGGCAACCGACGGCGTACATCTGTATCGTGAAACATCACTTTGCCGTTTTTAGGAGTCAACAAGCCGGACATCAGATAGAGAAGAGTAGATTTTCCCGCACCATTCTTTCCCAACAGTCCATATACCCTGCCGGATTCGAACGAAAGCGAAAAATCACGTAGTACCGCACGCTTCGATTTACGATAAGTAAATGAAAGATTTTCTACTGTAATCATAGTATTTCTGTTTAATGAATAATGATCTTTAGGTGTATTAGTGTAATAGTACACCACAAAAGTAGGTAATCTTTTGAATATTCCAATAGAAAAGGAGAAAAAAGTGCAAAAAAAGGAGGAGCTAAGATCACTCTCCACTCCTCCTGTCACGACAAACAACTAAAATTATTCACTATTTGATGCCGTCCAATGCCCTTTTAGCAGTAGCATTAGCGGGGTCTATAGCCAGAATTTTACTCCAGTATTCTATGGATTTATCTTTGTTAGCCTTTGCTTCGGCTTTCAATGCCGGATTTTCGATAGCTAACAAATAGTAATATCCAAGATAACTGTAGCATTCAACCAAAGCTGAATTGTAATGAGGATCGTTTTTGCTTTCCAATAAAGCGGCCACTTCCTCATAGAAAGGTTTCGCAAGTCCTTGAGTTGTTTCAGGGTCAAGTGCAGAATTGGCACGTGCTCTCCAGAAGTTACCCAAATAGCTGTCCGGCGCTGCTTCCGCAATTGCATGGAAAGTAGAATCGGCGGACATTAACGCCTGCTTACGTTCTTCAACAGTGATTGCTAATGAATCAGGTTGCGTACCAGCACCGTAATAAAGTCTACCAAACTGGAACTGTAAGTCCGGAGTCTGTTTTTCCTTATCAAGAGATGCATAATATTTCTGGTAAGCACTGATTGCTTTTTTATAATCGTTCTTCTGTTCGTAAGCAGAAGAGATATTTTTAAATAAATCCGTCTTCGTCGGATCCATCTTTACCGCTTTCTCATATTGTACTACTGCATCATCATATTTTTTCAGACTCTCCAACAGATGTCCATAATACATATAATCCAAATACGAATAATCGGCTTTATCACATTCCTTGAAGAAGACATCGGCAGCCTTCAACGCTTCATCAAAACGTTTCAGGTCAGTATA
>NZ_JBCOCI010000306.1:0-288 GCF_040929485.1 Phocaeicola sp. RTP21198st1_B8_RTP21198_201120
GAATCTAGGGTCTGCTGTGCTCTGTCTACGTCGGGACTGGCATTCGATAAAGTTAATGCACAAATAATATTCACTAATAAGTAATGCATGATTTTATTATTTTATAAATGATTATTGCATAAAAATATTTACTTGCTTCCACTTGTCTTCAGTATCATTCGCTACTTCTGTTCCTGGTGTGGAACGTCCTTCCTTTACATACTTTCTGATGAGTCGTGTCATTTCTTTTACTTCCTGTTTATAGCGTTTATCATGGATAATATTTTCTTTCTCTGATGGGTCTTTTTC
>NZ_JBCOCI010000306.1:298-1534 GCF_040929485.1 Phocaeicola sp. RTP21198st1_B8_RTP21198_201120
CCAAATCAGCAGGCTTATTGGGGTATCCCCATCCGCCTGAACCTCCATTAAAAACTAGTTTAAGTTGTGGTGTGCGTAGAGACAAATATCCTTTCCCTGATTCATAAATAAGGTCCTTTCGGGTAGAAGTCCCTTCTTTACTTAATATAGGCCACATACTGTAACTATCTACAGCCTCTTCAGTTTTTAGTTTATGATTGACCATTTGTGCAAAGGTCGCATAGAAATCGGTAAGAGAAACAAGGGAATTACTTATTTTATTCGAGAACTTCCCTTTCCAAGATACTATTAGAGGAATTCTGTGTCCTCCTTCGTAAATATCTGTTTTATATCCTCTGTAAATATAACTGGGAAAATGACCTTGCTTTTCCATTTCTTTTACGCCGATATAAGGAGCACAGCCATTATCAGAAGTAAAAATAATGATAGTATTATCCAATTGGTTATTTTTCTTCAATGTTTCCACGATTTGTTGTACCATATCATCTATCATGACTACAAAATCTCCGTAGGCTCCTATTGTTGTTTTACCTTTATATTTGTCTGACGGCAACACTGGTGTGTGTGGTGCTGTAATAGGCAAATATAGGAAGAATGGTTTTTTACTGTTACGCTGTTTGTCAATATAGTCTATACTATGACGTATTATGTTTGGTAGACAATCCTGTGGATCAAAGCCGGCTCCTGCCACTCCTCCGTGCATTAAACCGAGTCCCTTCTGCGGTTCAATGATATGGTCGGGAAGAGCAGTTACTTTATCGTTTTCTACATAAACGTGTGGAGCTGTTCCGAGTGAAGCAGGTATGCCGTAAAAATAATCGAATCCTCTGTCCGTAGGACCATTCTTGATAGGGAGTGAGAAATCCACATCCTGTTTGTTTTTGGCATTTTGAGGATATGCCCAATCCCAGCCTAAATGCCATTTTCCAATACAAGCAGTGTTGTAGCCGTTCTCAGAAAACATTTGGGCGATTGTACGGCGGTCGGGAGTAATCATGGCTGGAGAGAATCCATTCAATACTCCACTTTTCATAGTTGTTCTCCAAGGATACCTTCCAGTGATAATGGAATAGCGTGAAGGAGTAGAGAGCGCGGAAGATGAATGGGCATCCGTAAAGGAAATTCCGGAGTGTGTCAAATTATCAATGTTTGGGGTGTGGATTTTGGATTCCGGATTGAATGCTGAAATATCTCCATAGCCTAAATCGTCTGCTAATATGAATATCACATTGGGCG
>NZ_JBCOCI010000307.1:0-1292 GCF_040929485.1 Phocaeicola sp. RTP21198st1_B8_RTP21198_201120
TCAACGAGGATAATGCGCCCGAATTAATGAGTAAGGTACAGCTCATCCGTATTCCGTTACGGTTGGGAGAAGACGCCTTTACTGTGGGGGTTATCTCTACAGAAAAAGAGAAGAAACTGATTCGGCTGATGAAAGCCTACAAACAATTAATGAAGATATATGATGTGGTAGACTATCGTGCGTGTGCCACCTCTGCCATGCGTGATGCACGTAATGGCAAGGATATCGTTCAGCAGATCGTCAAAAAAACGGGTATCCGTGTAGAAATCATCGACGGAAGAGGCGCATATTGTTTACGACAATCATATCGAACAGTTATTTGCTTCAGGACAAAATTACTTGTATGTAGATGTAGGAGGTGGTAGTACGGAAATTAATCTCATCAGCAACGGTGAACTGAAAAATTCCCGTTCATATAATATAGGTACGGTACGTATGCTTAGCGGTATGGTAAAGGAAGAAGAAAAGGAAGCTTTGCGCACTGACCTGATAGGGCTTGCCACAGAATATACCCCTATCAGCATCATCGGTTCGGGAGGAAATATTAATAAGTTATTTCGTTTAGCGGACAAGAAAGACAAAAAAGCGTCTCTCCTACCCATCGAATCACTGCAAGATATATATGAAACATTAAAAGCCCTCTCTACCGAACAACGTATTAAGCAATATAAGTTGAAACCGGACCGGGCCGATGTTATTGTTCCTGCTGCAGAGATATTTCTCGAGATAGCTACTCATGTAAAAGCTAGCGGAATTATTGTACCTACCATCGGACTGTCCGACGGTATTATAGATAGCTTGTACACGCAAAACATGAACAGGCCTGATTCTCCGCAATCTTGATGAATGAATATATAAAAAACTCCTGATACTAAGTCTGGATATACTAGTATCGGGAGTTTTTGTCTCATCTTGCTATAATGTATAGATTCATCTTTAAAAGAGTTAGGTATTCGGATTTTGTTCTTTATATTTGTGCAACTATATATTTGAAACAATATGGATATAAAACTTAGAATTGAGCAATCTTCGGATTATCATGAAACCGAAAACATTACACGGGAAGCATTCTGGAATCATTATTCTCCGGGATGTGACGAACATTACCTCCTTCATATTATGCGTAACCATCCTAAGTTTGTGCCGGAGCTCGATATTGTTGCAGAACATAATAACAAGATTGTCGGTAATGTTGTCTGCCTCAAATCATTTATCATGGCAGATGACGGTAACCAATATGAGGTTTTGAGCCTGGGGCCCATTTCTGTCCTCCCCGAATACAAACAGCAAGG
>NZ_JBCOCI010000307.1:1302-1531 GCF_040929485.1 Phocaeicola sp. RTP21198st1_B8_RTP21198_201120
TTCCGAAATGGGATTTCGTGCTATTTTACTTTGTGGTGACCCGGATTATTATCTCCGACAAGGATTCATTCCTGCCGAAACATTAGGGATTCGCACTGAAGACAATATGTATGCTACTGCTCTTCATGTTTGTGAATTATATGATAATGCTTTAGCCAATGCAAAAGGCCGTTATATAGAAGATAAAATATATCAGATCGATAAATCTGCTGCTAATGAGTTCGACAAG
>NZ_JBCOCI010000308.1:0-482 GCF_040929485.1 Phocaeicola sp. RTP21198st1_B8_RTP21198_201120
AGGAAGACGACAGATAGAAAGTATACTGATTCGTGAAGAATTTCCCAAAGGAGCAATAGCGCTGAATGAAGGAGAAGTAGCTCATGAAATCGTATTTGTCGGCAAAGGGATGCTTAGGCAGTACTATTACAAGAATGGGAAAGACGTGACCGAACATTTCTCATACGAAGGATGTATCGTGATGTGCATTGAGAGTTTTCTGAAACAAGTACCCACCCGGCTAATCGTGGAAACCCTCGAACCTTCCATTATCTACCTGTTCCCTCGCGACATGATACAAAAATTGGCAAAAGAGAACTGGGAAATCAATATGTTCTACCAAAAGATACTGGAATACTCCTTGATTGTGTCACAGATTAAAGCAGACTCCTGGCGCTTTGAATCCGCCCGCGAACGCTATAACCTCCTGCTCGAAACACATCCGGAAATTATCAAACGTGCACCTCTGGCACACATTGCCTCTTATCTTTTGATGACACCGG
>NZ_JBCOCI010000308.1:591-1527 GCF_040929485.1 Phocaeicola sp. RTP21198st1_B8_RTP21198_201120
AGAACGACTGGTTGGCAAAATTCAGCCGATCGGCAATCTCTTGTATATTCATACTTGAAGAATTCAGAAGTGCTTTCGCTTCCAGAATCACCAGTTCGTCTATCCACTCCCCCACCGTTTTTCCGCTGACCTCTTTTACTACTCCCGAAAGATGCTTCGGCGTCAGACACAACTGGTCAGCATAGAATTTCACGCTCCGTTCAGACTGGTAAGACTCCACTAAAGACTCATAAAAACGTTCGAAAATATATTCTTTCCGGCTTTTATTTTTCATGGTAGTAGCATTGGCTGGCGCATGATTGGTAAAGATATTACAAAGTTCAAAAAAGAACCCTTGCATCAAGCCCATTACCACTTCTTTACGATATAAAGCCTCCTTATTCTTCAACCGTTTTCTGATAAATGCATGATATTCCTTCACAGTCTCCTGCTCCTGCGGTGTAAGATTGAAACACGGGTAATCTTTCAGATAAAAGAATAAGGAAAGCACATTACTGATCTTAGGCAATGTCTCCAACAAGTTCTTCGACACAGCAAAGAATATCGCTTTAAAGTCGGAACTGAAACACCGCTGTTCGACAATCTGATTAGGCAGCGCGATCACCATTAATCCGGGGAACAGTTGGAACTCACGTAAACTAATATTAAAAGTACCAGTACCTTCCAGGCAAAGACCTACCGTCAACACCTCCAGTTTAGTCGGTCCATTATACAACGATATAACGCTCTCCGTATCGAAGAGCGCTATATCATTATCAACAACATCAATGTTGCCAGAATCTATATGTTTAGAATGAACTACCGAAGAAATACCTACTTTGGGAACATTTTGAATATACATACTCTCTCTTTTTTGCGACAAATATACCAGCATTTAATCAGATATACAAGCCGTTCAAGAGTATTATCAGACATAATGAACACTTTTAGTTACTT
>NZ_JBCOCI010000309.1:0-1522 GCF_040929485.1 Phocaeicola sp. RTP21198st1_B8_RTP21198_201120
ATCCTGAAGCTCCTTCACTGGCAGCTCCTTTGACGAGAAACATGAGTATAGGTTGTTCCTTAAAATTCTGATAGCATGAAAAAATCGATAATTTATTTGACAATAAGCGCAACACTAACATTTTCCGGTTGTGATTATCTGGATGACATGCCCTATGACTGGGCACAACCTGATGATATTTTCACGAATGAACAGAACTATCTGAAACCGATTAATCAGGTGTATGCATATATTCCCGAAGGCTTCAACCACGTAGGAAATGCCTTTTTAGATGCAGCCACCAATGATGGAATAAGTACAATCATAGATTCGGATATTCATAAGTTGTCTCGTGGGTATGTCACTTCTTCAAATCCGATTGAAGAATGTTGGAATAAGTCATACAATGGAATTCAACAGGCCATTTTTGCCCGCAAATATTTGCGTGAGGCTGACTTGGTGTTACAAAATAAGACAGAAGAAGACATCCAGGCATTTAAAGATACCTATTGTGCGGAAACTGAATGTTTACAAGCCTTATTTGAGTTTAACCTGTTAAGACACTACGGAGTCTTTCCTATTGTCGATCGTATTTACGAAGTCGACGATCCTGAACTGCAGACAAAGGCAAGAGACTCTTTCAAAGACTGCGTCAATCACATCGTACAGTTATGTGAGAGTGCTGCCGCTGTATTAAAAGTTGATCCGGAAGGTGGGAATGGTTCTTATGGCCGTATGACTAAAGGAATGGCACTTGCTATTAAAGCCAAGACATTACTCTATGCCGCAAGCCCACTCTACAACAGAACAGATAATAACGATCCACTACTAGGCTATACTGACGGCTCGGATGTGACGGAACGTTGGAAACTTGCAGCCAAAGCTTGTGCAGATGTAATCAATCTAAATGCAGACGGAACAATATCTCCGAATGGAAATAAAAAATATAATCTGATAGCTCTTACTGCTGCTAAAACGTACGACAAGATCTTTATCAATGCCAATCCTAATCCGGAATATATCCTATTCTATACGGCTGCTAAGGACAATGCTCTGGAAAACAGGCATTATCCCCCTACAATCTCAAAAGATCAGGGAGGAGGTACAGTACCTTCACAGCAATTGATCGATGCATTTACCATGAAAGATGGAAGCGATTATACCCATTCTTCTGACGGTGCAAGCATGTATACTAACAGAGACCCGCGTTTGGCAGCAATTATCGGATATGACGGTTCGGTTTATGGAAAGAATACCATTTATACGCGAATTAGTGATAACACAACCATAGACGGACTCAACCAAGTGAAGAACCGTTCGACCAATACGGGATATTATTTAGCTAAATTCCAGGACAAAACACTGAACTTCGGACAGGCCAATGTGGGTACCGTTTTCCACTTATTCCCGATGATTCGCTTATCTGATATCCTACTTTCCTACGCAGAAGCCATGCATCACGCTTACGGCATGAGTGCGGATCCAGAAGGCTATGGTTTGACAGCAATAGAAGCCATACAAAAAATACGTACCAGAGCAGGAT
>NZ_JBCOCI010000310.1:0-1522 GCF_040929485.1 Phocaeicola sp. RTP21198st1_B8_RTP21198_201120
GACTACCGGTAGTCCATGTCTGCAGGGGTTTGTCATCGCTGCTCAACACCACATCCGCAACTGCAGACTGGCTTGTGATTTCCAGTTGTACAGCTTTCAATGCAGCTACGGTTCCACCTGTAGGCAATGAAGTTCCGGCAGGAATATTACCACATACCGTTACAGTGGTAGCCGCCGCGGGTACATCCGTTATTTGGGTACCGGTAGTCAGATTCGCAATCGTGATGGGAGTGGTTGTAGTCGCGTTCACATATTTCAGAATGCTGGTCCCGTCATGGAAGTATACATGCAGATTACTTACCGTAGCAACCGTTCCCGAGGCTACAGGAGGCTCGGTCGATCTCGTCAGCGTCGGCAACTCCAGCTTCATGAATACGCTTCTCGCTTCCCCGTTCTTTACGTCAGGCACTTCGATGTCATCGTTACTGCACGCGGTGAATGCTGCAGCCATAGCAACCATTGTAAACACGCTTAACAAACTTTTTTTCATAATCATTGTAATTAAATTGTTAATAAAAAAATAAACACTAATAAAACACTTGTTAATATTTAATTCGTACTTATACTTTTTTTCCTGTTTTGTTCTTTCTACTTTTTACTATTTCCCTTCCGCTATCCTGTCCAGTTCCATACGGAGCCCGAAGAACTTGGGAATGAGGTCCGACAGTTCCGGATCCAGGGGAATACGCAGGACAAGATTGGGATTCATGCGGCAGGCCGCAAGCATATGTTCCACTGCTAAGTAATCATCGCCCTGCCGGGCGCTTACCACAGCATGCAGGTATTCCTTGCGGGAATCTACGGGTAACTGGTCTAAAAGAGCGGAAGCCTCTTTATGATAACCGAGCTGTGTCAGGCAAAGGGCGGTGTTATAGTCAGGCCGTTTTTCCAATATCGGCAAGGCTTGCCGGTATTGTCGCTCTGAAAGGAGCCGCAAGGCTTCGGCATACTCTTCTCCCTGCGGAGTATATACGGGACCGCTTGCCGCAAGAGAGTCTGTCTCCGCAGAAGCTATGACATATTGGTCCAGAGCGGAACGGTCAACCAGGTCGCTAAGCGAGGCCACAATGAAGAGCAGCGTGTCCGAGGCGGCAGGCCGCCATGTGCTGCGGTCGGTGGCTTCCACGATAGACTCTAGCCGCACACGGAGCTTTTTCATTCCATCGGTGACGGGCAGAGAATATACATAGTTGTAGATATAATCATGTCCGGAAACTGAATCCGAATTCTGGCGGACCATCACGGAGTCGATATAGGGGAAGGGAATCATACGCCGGCGGATTTCATCACGGTTACGGTCATTCATCTCATTTTCGGCAATCCGGTCGTAGAAATAACGGTGGCGGGAGATGTCCATCGAATCGGTGGCGGTGAGGACATAGTTGTGTATGTTGGACAGGCTGCGCCCCCCCGTTATAAGGGTCACGGAATTTCGAAGGTACACGATCGGCGGTAAGCTCGCGTTCCAGCCGGTACATCGGCCAAAAGGAGGCCGTACGAGGATATTTACGGTCATAGGAGG
>NZ_JBCOCI010000311.1:0-1184 GCF_040929485.1 Phocaeicola sp. RTP21198st1_B8_RTP21198_201120
CATCAAAGCAAAATTATGAACCGAATTTGCAGTCAGAGTCAACGTATCCATTTGGGTTACATAGCCCAGCATCGAACATCTTAAGACACAACGTCCACCTTTAATACGAATGGAATATAGCCCATACGTATTGGCAGCTACTCCTGTTCTCGACATCAGGTCTCCAATGTTAGCATCCGAGAGCACTTCTCCGGTTTTTCTGTCGGTCACACGACCTCTGACAGTAATCGTCTGAGCATTACATATGGTGAAATTTCCACAGCAGGATAATATAAATAATAACAGGTATTTTTCCATCAAATCCTATGTTTCTTATAAAAATAGATTTCAGAGATAGCACTGACACGGAATATTCCATAAGCACCATTATCAATGTTACTTTTTACAGAGGTCGGACGCGGAGAGAAAGTTCCACCATCCGAACGTATTTGCTTAATCATTTGATCAAACACCTGATAGCAATTTTCAGATATGGACTGCATTTTTATCCAAATGGAATCACTTACAGGATAGCTAAACCCCGGACGATTAGGGAGTACAAACTGCTCTCCCTCGCTCACAACATAGTCTATCACATTTTCCGCCAAATATTCATCATCCAAAATAGAATATGGCCAACCGGCACTATTCGTTGTTCCATAATATAGATTATAAACAGATGCGACACGAAGCACTTTTGAAGAACAAAAATCTGTTTTAAGCAAATAATAGTTATGCTCTTCAGGAGGATTATAAAAACTGATACATGGAGTTTCATTAGGTTCACCTTCTCCAGTATCAATACGTTTCATTACTATTTTGTCTATTGGAGTTTTAGGCACCATCCGCTCACATGCTGTATATTCCTTTCCTTTGTATTTGATATGAAGTTCGTAGGTATGATTTTCAACTCCATAAATCTTATTAGTAACATAAAGTCCACCAGGCGTTTCACCAGGAAGCCATTTCATATAAACAGTAACATCTTTATCTCTATAGTGATCATAAAATCGAAAATCCTGATAACCAGTCAATTTGGCATTCTGTAATGTATCTCTTATACCTGTTGTCAAATCAACAATAACAATTTCTGCATCATTAATCCTATCAAAACTACGATTTTCAGGGTATTTCAGTTTAGTTGACGGTTTACTTAATACAAAATAATAGGGTGGGGGTTCATCGGTTATCACTCCATCAAATAC
>NZ_JBCOCI010000311.1:1194-1519 GCF_040929485.1 Phocaeicola sp. RTP21198st1_B8_RTP21198_201120
GATATAAAGCCTGCATTAGAAACAGATAAGTTATCTTATTCAGATTAAAGTAAAGTCTCATCTTTTATCTTTTGTGTTATAGTTCATACTCCAATAGTCTGGACAATTCTTCATAGCTGTTTGTGACGTACACCAAACGATCATTAATTATGATGGTAGGAGTAGCCATCAGCCCCCTTTCTACTAACTGATTGATGACCTTATCCATCTCCTTATATTTGTCAGAAGAATGTAAGTAGGCATCAAATTCTGTCATATTCAATCTTTTAGACTTTGCTAAGTTATATATAAAAGCGGAATCTGCTACTCCTGAATAGTTAAATAT
>NZ_JBCOCI010000312.1:0-367 GCF_040929485.1 Phocaeicola sp. RTP21198st1_B8_RTP21198_201120
CCCTTTTCCCGGATATAGGGTAGTAATACCTGATTGATATATTCCTTTTTGGAAATATCTCCGGAGATAGCCGGTACATCCGTCATCTTCGGGAATGAATAGATTTCCAGACGGGTATTCGGTACGAAGGCGGAGTATTTGGCTTTTATCGATTGTTGGCTGAACAAGGCCATAAACGTATAGACAGGGTCTTGCCTGTCGGGATTGGCAGGATAAAGCATATAGGAGGATTCTGCATGGGGTTTCTCCTTGCCGGTTTCATAACCGACAAGGAGCTGGCCTTCACCGTCTTTCCTGAAAAGCTCGTCCAATAGTTTGGGATCATCAGAAATATAGGTTGCCATTTTTCTTACATTTTAGGTGTGAT
>NZ_JBCOCI010000312.1:377-1516 GCF_040929485.1 Phocaeicola sp. RTP21198st1_B8_RTP21198_201120
CCTCACCGCGCACGGCAGCATCGTATTCTTTCGGAGAAAGCGTATAATCTTTCACCTTACGCGGAATGCGTGCCTGCTCTACGGGCATATGGAACAATTCATTGGTCACCGGGTCTTTGGAAAGGTAGCAGGATTTGGTTTCTTTGGTACGGTAGTCAATGACTACATCCACCGCCTTGCCGAGATTGCCGGTCTGGTTCAGGGCCTTGAGGTCTTCTTCCGTCAGGACATGTCCCCTGTAGTCTTCCCCGATCTTGGGAGCCTGACGGATGTAGTGGATGTCGAACTTGACAGCTCCGTTCTCGTCGCGGAACAGGGAGAGTTTGGCATCCCCGTTTTCACGCCCCAGCTCGGAATTTTTTGCCACACGGAAAGCGATAGCGGAAGTCTTTCCCTGCAACATTCTTTCGAGGCTGTCCTTTGCGTTCTTCAGTCCGTCCGGGGTAATGCCGTATTTGGCGGCCTGTTCCCAATTCACTTCCCGCTCGTTGAAGCGATGGTTATTATACACCCTGGTCGAAGCCAGTTCCCTTCTGACTGCTTCGTTCTGTGGTTCCTGCGCCGCTTCGATCTTTTCTTTGGCCTGCTCTACGAGCGTTTCCTTCGGCATGTTGTAGAGGGAGTAACGACCGGGATTATTGTACTGGTAGAGAAAATTCTTCCCGAAGTTGGTGAAGAAGTTTCCACGTTGGTCCACTTTGATAAACTGGTCCCTGTTCGCCTCGTTAGCTTCGAGCGTTTCCAGCTCTCCGTTCGCTGCGATTCCTTTTACACCTTTGGCTTTCTGCTCTTTCTTGTCATACGCCATCAAATACCCGTGTTCCGGGGTTGCTTCCTTGTTTTCAGGAGCTAAATTCACATCGTTCATATACGTTAATTTTAAAGATTAATGAATCATTTACGAGGGTAAAATTACTATCTTTGTCATTAAATAGTTTGATTATGAGGAAGTTGTCATTAATTGTCATGTTCTGTCACTTATTGTCATGTCCGGCTTTTGCACAGTCCCCGTCAAAGGGATATAAAGCCGGACTCAGTGCTGTCATCTACCGTATCCACTCTGCCCGGCAGTGAAAGTCTTTCATATGAGACAGCCGGTTGCAGGTTACCGTACTGGCCGATTATCCTATTCTGTATCC
>NZ_JBCOCI010000313.1:0-1515 GCF_040929485.1 Phocaeicola sp. RTP21198st1_B8_RTP21198_201120
ATTCTTTATTTATCATATTTTTGTGATTGTTCTATTAATGAATAAGTACTATCGTATGCTCCTCTACGTTTTGCATATCGGAGCATTTTGGGAGTATTGACTGTGTACAAATCAAAGGCGGTCTGATACATATAAGTGATTTCCGTGCCCTGCATATAATCAAAGTCTTCGTCTTTCTGTATATCTACGAGTAGCTTTTCGATGGTAGGAGTAACCATCCCATCAACCTTATTTACTGGAGATTCAGTGACAAATATCTTTACAATGATGCATGGTTCATGCATGTTTACGTAGTCGTACATGAACTTTGCTGTCGGTTGCTTATAAACGGGCATGTCTGAATCCTTCAACAGAGAAAAAACAGAATCTACAGCATCCCGGTTGGTCTCGACATAAATAGCATGGTTCACAGAGACGTGATGTTGTAGTGTGGTGAAGATGCTGCCATCGTAGATGCAGAAATCGGTGAATGGCAATTTCTCTTTCAATCCGACATATAGTTTTCTCAGTGTTTCTGTTGGAGCAAATGAGAACACCTGTTTATCTGTAAGCATGTATTCACCATTTCCTGTACGGGCTATCTTGTTCTCTTTGGTTAAGGTACAGAGATACTGGCGGGCGGTATTGGTCTTTATCCCCAATACTGATACTAATTGAGGCACTTCAATCCGTCCGTAAGTACGAGCATAATTCAATATGCTCTGTTTAATACTATATTTCTCGTCAATACTCATTGCAGTGCAAATATAATATAAAGTCGGCAACAAACCAACTTTATTGCCGACTTTATATATAAGTTCTGAGCAATTAATCATTCTTTAGTGTGTTTTTCTATATTAAGTAACACCATTATGAATTCATCATATTATGTAATATATGAGGTATTTTTCTTGTGTTGTAAAAGCATAGTATTAAAAGTATCCCGCAAATGACTAAGAAATTAAGTAGAATCTCTTATTAACGAAACTACACCTATCTGCTTGACTGTTTCCTAATATGAAGAGGTAAATATTTCTCGATCAACAATCTGAAATCACACCATAAAACATTGTCTTACCATTTACGTTTACTCTTTGTAAAATGATTCCATTGTTCTGCTAGGATAATATAAAGTCGGCAATAAAACCGATTTATTGCCGACTTTATATTATCAAATTCTTTTATCCGGGCTGTTAACTACTTTATGAGAATATTTACATGGTTGTGCATTGTCTGTCGGTGCTTCAGTAAGGAGAAAATGTAGTTCCCATTTTCTTTCTCATATGATATTTCTATTCGCAATGAATTGTTCGTCAGTCTTTTTAAAAACCTGTTCAGGTTTGTAACCAAAGTTTAAGATACATGTATATATACATGGGTAAATCTAAACTTTAAACTTGTAGAAAGCCCTCCATCAGTCAGAATGCTGTTCTGGTTGATGGAGGGCTATATTGGTCTTTTTCTCCTTGCTGAAATTGTATTTCTGTTTATAGTTACAACTGTTGTAATAGATGGCTGGTCTTTGCCCAATAGTAA
>NZ_JBCOCI010000314.1:0-1514 GCF_040929485.1 Phocaeicola sp. RTP21198st1_B8_RTP21198_201120
TGAATCAGGCTGTCATTCAATTGAATACGTTGCGCAATGCCCGTGGAGTGGGAGATTATGACGTGACAGGGAAATCACAGGAAGATGTTCTTAATGAGATTCTGATGGAACGTCGCCGCGAACTTTGGGGAGAGGGATTCGGTATTACAGATGTACTTCGTACACAGGGTTCCGTAGTACGTACTGCTTTATCTGATGAAATGCAGAAGACTGAAGTCGATTGCTGGCAGGAGGGTGGTAGCTTTGAAAAACGAAATCCTCTGGGACATTGGTTCCTTAACTTCCCGAACGGTAAACCGTTTACAGTAAATAGCACCTATTATTTGTATGCTATTCCCCAGAAAGAAATAAACGCTAACCCTAACATATAAATAGCTCTCTTAATTTTTTGACTTTGACCTTAACTTGTAGACCGGTATACG
The DNA here is from genome assembly GCF_040929485.1 of Phocaeicola sp. RTP21198st1_B8_RTP21198_201120. Taxonomy (NCBI): domain Bacteria; kingdom Pseudomonadati; phylum Bacteroidota; class Bacteroidia; order Bacteroidales; family Bacteroidaceae; genus Phocaeicola; species Phocaeicola sp. RTP21198st1_B8_RTP21198_201120. The sequence goes on from NZ_JBCOCI010000314.1 coordinate 423, forward strand.
TCGTGACGATGCATACCGGTCGTTTTCTTTCTTTTTTATAAAGAGCTTTATTTATATTTTCTGCTTCTTTAAATTAGGCAAAAAGAACGTGACTAATCCCAGCAGCGGCATATAAGCACAGATATTATATACATATTCAATACTCGTTTTATCCGCTAAATTACCGAGTACAGCAGATGCTACACCAGCCACCCCGAATGCAAATCCAAAGAATAACCCTGATATTAATCTGAGCTTGGTAGGAAGCAATTCCTGTGCATAAAGCAATATGGCAGGAAAAGCGGAAGAAAGCATTAATCCCACACAGAAGCTAAGGATAATAGTCCACAGCAGATTGGCATGTGGCATTAGTAAGCTAAATGGGGCAGCTCCTAAAATAGAAGCCCAAATCACATACTTCCGACCGATACGGTCACCGACAGGTCCGCCAATTAATGTTCCGATAGCAGTAGCTACCAGGAAAATAAATAAATATAGCTGCGAATCTTGTACACTTACATTGAATTTATGAATCAGGTAGAAAGTATAATAACTGGTGAGACTTGCCATATAAATATATTTGGAGAAAATCAGAATCAGCAATATCGCGATTGACAGGGCTGTCTTATCCATAGGCAAAGGAAGATGAACTGGTTTTCTGACACTGACAGTCTGTGCTTTCATCCGGTTTAGATATGATTTATACCATTTGCAAATTGGGTACATCACTCCGATAGCAGCTAAAGCCACAAATGCAAATACGATGAGATGTTGCCTGCCATAAGGAGCCACCAACAGAGCAACCAGCAAAGGGCCTAATGAACCTCCGAAGTTACCACCTACCTGAAAGAGTGATTGTGCCAGTCCACGTTTTCCGCCGGAGGCAAGGAACGTGATACGGGAGGCTTCCGGATGCAGTACGGAAGAGCCAATTCCGATTAAGAATACGGAGGCTAATATCCAGTATAGATTATCAGAGAATGCTAAGTTTATCAAACCAATCAGTGTAAAGCTCATTCCGATAGGCAATGACCACGCGACGGGATGCTTATCAAAGAAAATTCCGGTAATCGGTTGAAAAACTGAAGCGGAAAGTTGATAGACTAGTGTGAT
>NZ_JBCOCI010000315.1:0-1476 GCF_040929485.1 Phocaeicola sp. RTP21198st1_B8_RTP21198_201120
GAATACGGGAGCTTCGGCAATGTGTACCTGATTTCCGCATAATTCGGCTAAACGTCTTCTATGGTCGGTATTCTTTACTGCAATTATGGAAACGAGTTGCAGGTTTACCCAGTTCGGTGCGGCTTGTACGGCACGGATGATGGAGTTTAAATCTTCATCGCTTACCGTTCTGTCGGTGTATGAACGGATGGAACGATGTGCCAGCATACTATCTATGACTTTATTCATTTTTCTTATTATAGTTCATAATTTATAGCATTTCATGTTATTACCAACCTGCCAAAGGTATTTTCCGTGTCGGTGTGGGAAACACGGTATCCAAATCATACAAATCTTCCTTTGTCAGATGAATGGAAAGGCTTCGGAAATTATCTTCCACATGGGCTACATTGCCGGCTTTGGGTATGGCAATGATACCGGATTGACGCATAGTCCACGATAATGCGATTTGTGCGGGCGATACATCGTGTCGCCGGGCGATTTCCACCAATGTAGGGTGGCGCAGAAGTCGTCCTTCTCCGATCGGCGAATAGGCCATAAGCGGCATTCTACGGGCAGCGCACCACGGCATGAGGTCGAACTCTATGCCCCGGTCGCCGAGGTTATAGAGTACCTGATCGGTGGCGCAGCCGCTTCCACCGGACAGTGAAACAATACGTTCCATGTCGGCTGTGTCCATATTACTGACACCCCATAAACGGATTTTTCCCTCTTGTTGCAATTCGGTCATCGCCCGAACGGTTTCTTCATAAGGATGGCGTCCTTTCCAGTGCAACAGGTAGAGGTCGATATACTCCGTTCCGAGCTTCAGCAAACTTCGTTCACAGGCGAGTTTCGTTCCACGATAGCTTGCATTACTCGGTAAAACTTTGCTCACGAGAAGCACTTTCTCTCTACAGTCGCGGACAGCTTCGCCTACCAGTTCCTCGTTGTCGTACATCTCGGCAGTATCGACAAGGTTCATTCCCAGTTCGATGCCATGTTGTAATGCCCGTATTTCTTCATGCCGCCGTGCGGCGGATTGTCCCATTTTCCATGTGCCTTGTCCCAACGGACAAACAGTTTGTCCATTTGGGAAAGTGATTATTGGTCGTTCTGTTTTCTTCATATTGTCACTGCCATTATGTGTTTATTGCGGCTCATTAAGCTATTCCTGATCATAATGCTTGCCACTCCGACAAGCAGGAATGCCACAGCTCCCAACGGAGATGATTGTGTTCCCCATACGGTTATTAACATGCCAAATATTGCCGTTCCCAACGTTGTTCCGAGATTTGCGGCGGTCAGGAACAATCCGTTGGCAAAATCGGGTGCTTCGGTTGCCGACGTAGATACCATGAATTGATTCCCGTTATTTGCAATACCTGCGAATATTCCCAATATCAGAATGACGATTGACGTTGGTATGGTCAGTTTCCCTAGTCCGTAAAGTACGAGATAAAGTATCGCCATGATGGCAGGTACGTATTTCAACGT
>NZ_JBCOCI010000316.1:0-1508 GCF_040929485.1 Phocaeicola sp. RTP21198st1_B8_RTP21198_201120
TGCCTGTATCGTGTAATTATCAGCTGACCCCACTTTTGTCCATACTATATCATCGTCCACTGTAGCAGGTTCCCCGGTAACTGTTGTTTCTCCTGTGTTCGGATTAAACGTTCCTTTTGTCCTTAAATTAATAAGATAACATGTAATATCCGATAAAGTCACATTCTCACCTGCTGTAAAGGTTAGTTTAATACGGCTCATTACATGGTTGAATGCTAGTTTTACATTCGGAGTTTCGGCAGTTGCTTTTCCAGCTGCATAAAGGAAATCAATTTGCTCACGTGCAGCCGCTGTTGCTTGATTTTCACTATTAGTAGACACCTCGACAGCTATCGGTTCTTCTCCGGAAGTTCCTGTAAAAGGATAATAAGCCGTTACGTCATACTCTTGAGTTCCCAGAACCCAAATATTCTCTGCATATCCACTTTTTGCCGAAAACAGACTATTTTCACCACCAGTGTATTCATATTCAATATTTACTTGTCTGGAACCGCTCGTTTCCGTAGCTCTAGTTACAAGTTCACTTGCCTCTTGGTTATTAATCACTGCACTGAAGGAAACCTTCGCACCCGACTCTCCTGCAAACTTGATATCAGATTCTTTCACGTCATTACTGCACCCTGCCATGAGTAGCAAAGCCAAAGCAGCCGTTACATAGTTTATTTTCATACCATGTTTTTTAAAGTTAAACAAATATATTTTCATTATTAAATTCTCTATATGTTATAGGGAATAGCTCTCGGAATTCATCCTTCCCGATAGCAGTAAATAAGAGACAGTGTTTTCCATAGTTTATCATACTTCAAAATATTAAGTTAAACAAAAGTTAGATTTATATTTTGGAGTGAAAACATTGTATATCAATAGCTTATTAAATGACAGAAATTACCTTTAGACAATAATAGAAGTATCTCACGATGATGGGGCACAAAGAAAGCAATGCTTTATAATAGCTGATCTAATATTTCTCTAAATACTTTATCAGCATGTTCCTGCATAATTTTAATATAATTGAATATAGGACGATTGTTTTTCATACTGTGCCCTATACAATACTCTATCTTTTCAATCTGGATTCCTAAATTGTATCCATGTTGTGCAAATGTTTTTCGAGCGGAATAGTAAGTCACCTTTTTATTTATCTCGGAAAGTCTCGTTACTTTATCTATATGTCGGAAGATTAAACTGTATATCTGTCTATAAGACGAATATTTCCCAAATTTCAAATATCCATCCCTAGCCAGATATTTATTTATGATAGCTTTTGCTTCGGATTGCAAGGTAAACACAATCTCATTCTCTCCTTTTTTACTATTACGTGTTTTATGACGCACGTACCGCATATAGTTTTTATCTTTGAAATTATATGCCAACAAGTCCCTTAGATTAATGCCACCTAAATAATAAGTAAGCATAAAAACATCCCTTACTATTGACAGAGTAGGCTTAAAAAGACGGACATCCCGTATTCTCTTTAATTCTTCGACGGATAAGTCAAGTTCTCGTAC
>NZ_JBCOCI010000317.1:0-1502 GCF_040929485.1 Phocaeicola sp. RTP21198st1_B8_RTP21198_201120
GGATTATCTTTTCGAAGATGATAATTAGTACGGGGTAGATTAATATTACATACTGTACAGATACATTCTTCACCCTTTGCTAACGGCCGGCCACAAACAACGCAGCAACGGGGAAATAGCAAAGATAAGAAAGAACTAAGCCAGTCTTTGATAAGAAGTGTGTGTTTCATAATAATAGAGATTTAAAGTTGCAATAGCACCTACATATTGCAACTACATATTCAATGGAGGGACTTCTGACAGGAGTTTCTGAAAGACAGGATGAAGATTTCCATTCGTTGCAATAATATGATGTCCTTCTATGAAATGATCCTCACCATAAAAGTCAGTCACCTTTCCTCCCGCTTCCTGAACAATCAGTGCCGCTGCAGAATAATCCCATTTTCCGAGAAATGCTTCCATCCATGCATCAAAACGCCCAATAGCTACATAACAGATTGCGGCAGCAGCCGAGCCATTCATGCGAATGCCTCCCACTACCCCATAAAGCTGATCGATCAGATGAAGAGCCGTTTGTTTATATTGCAGATGATTATAAGGTAATTCTGTAATGACAAATGCATCTTTGATGTCCTCAACGTTCGACACATGAATTTCTTCGCCATTCATAAACGCTTTTCCGCCTTTCCAAGCATAAAAACATTCATCCCCGCAAACCTCATAAACGACACCTAAAAGAAGTTCGGTACGGCTACGTAAAGCGATGGACACACAATAAGGAGCCTCATCATGAATATAATTCGTGGTTCCATCCAAGGGGTCAATTACCCAACAGTAGGGTTCATCCTGATAAGTGGCAGAGCCTTCTTCTGTTATGAATCCCGCTTCAGGCAGTAAAGCAGTAAGGGCTTTCACCACACGCACTTCAGATTCTTTATCCACATAAGACACATAATCGTGTGCATGTTTTTCCACCACACGTTCACGACGGAAGTTCTTTCGTTCTTCTTTCAAAAAATATCCAACTTCTGTAGCAATCCGGCATACATCAGCTGTAAGTTGTTTTAAATCTAACATTCTATCTTTCATAATTTAGGCAATCCGCAAATCAATGCCAAAATTATTACTTTTTTTGATAGAAATAAGAGTTTTCCCGGAAAAAGATAAGTAATTCCAGGGTATACTCTATTGAATTACTTTTGCACAGTAAATCTATATTCCGTAACGGAATAATATTTCTCATGAGGACGCAACACACAGGATGGAAATTCAGGATGATGTGGCGTGTCCGGATGGTGGATGGTTTCCAATATCAGACCACCATATTTCTGTTGTGGACCACCTTTGGCCACAATCTTTTCTGAAAGCCCGATACCGGTATAGATCAACAAGCCGGGCTCTGTAGTGTAAGTTTCTAATTGACGGCCACTTTGAGGTTCCGTGACAGTTGCAGCATAACGCAAATCTCCGTTATAATCACGAAGTATCCAGTTAGCCGAATAACCACCCATAAGTTTCATGTGCTCATTAGGAGAGGTGACACGTTCTGCAAAGCTATGAGG
>NZ_JBCOCI010000318.1:0-634 GCF_040929485.1 Phocaeicola sp. RTP21198st1_B8_RTP21198_201120
GTATAACGGCCATCATACGAATAGGTTGCATTGGCAAAACCTGCTACACTCCTTGTTGTGGTATGGTTTAATCCATAATAATTTTCACCGGACTCAATACCTTTCTTGAAAAATTCATATACGTACGATGGAATTTCGCCCATTGTATATTGCATTCCCCATCCTTGAAAATAATTCTGCATGCGTTTTAAATCATTCACCTCCATACCAGCGAAAAGATTGGTTATATGCTTTTCTGCAAATAAATGATTCCAGGATGCTGTGGCACGAAAGTCTACTCCCAGCATGCGATAGTCCTTACGCTGGTAAATACCGCCTTCCGGCAGTATGCTGATGGGTAAAGCATAAGGATTGTCGGGGTTGGTGTAGAGTAAATTATTGTTGTCACGAATAGTGGCGTCATCCATTCCTGTGCGATATGCTGTTGCCTGATTCGAGTGGTCTTTAATATTATGTTCTTGCGAAGAAGCTTGATATCTGACTGCTCCTAATGCGCTAAGCTCTAATTCTGGAAGTGCTTTCCATTTTACTTCTCCTTGGAATTTAACGTCAACTACGTTTAAGTCCATATAATTGTTATCCAATTCATGAAGGATATTGAATGGTGCGTAGTTAGCTGTATAGTTGACTGCCG
>NZ_JBCOCI010000318.1:644-1499 GCF_040929485.1 Phocaeicola sp. RTP21198st1_B8_RTP21198_201120
TTCAGAACTCAGTGTTCCGGGCGCTTTCTGCTTACGGTAGGAAGCACTGGATATTAAATTTATAGATAAATTCTTATATATATTATATGTTGTATTTAAATTAGCTGTATAGCGTTTTACTTCACTTTGCTTGTACCACCCCGGGTCTGACATGGCACTTAATGAAGCATAGAATGAAGATTTTTCTGTTCCGGAAGTGATACTGACAGAATGATTTTGTGTGATATTGTTGGAAAATAAAGTATCAAACCAGTCGGTATTTCTCATTTCCGCTTCACGCAGGTAAGCGTTACGTGCTTCCGGAGTGTTGGCAAGCCCGAATTGTCCTGTAACCGGATTGTATTGATTGATTAACTGATACATACGTCCATACACTCCGCTATCTTTTGCACGGTAAGTATCGCTATTGTTGAGCCATCCTTTTTGTTCCATTTCTTTATAGATTCCCATTTGTTCCTGTGAATTCATGATATTGAATTCTTTATAACTGGGAATCATACGAGTTGTAAATTCACCGGTGTAGCTGATTTTGCTGACACCGGCTTTTCCCTTTTTGGTGGTTACTACAATAACCCCTGCCATGGCTCGCGCACCGTAGATAGAGGTTGCTGATCCGTCTTTCAATATTTGAAAGCTTTCAATATCATCTGAATTCAATCCGGCAATAGCTGAACTAATCAATGTTTCGGCATCTCCTGAGGATAAGTCATCCGGACCTACGTCGATAGCATCTTCCATGATGACTCCATCTACCACCCATAGTGGCTTTGAACTACCGAAAATAGATGTAGCGCCACGTACCCGGATTTTTGGGGCAGTACCAAATGTACCGGAAACATTTTGTACAGATACGCC
>NZ_JBCOCI010000319.1:0-1496 GCF_040929485.1 Phocaeicola sp. RTP21198st1_B8_RTP21198_201120
TCCGTCATCGTTGCCATCATGCGCCTTGGTCTCATTTTCGTAATGCGCCAGCAGAGAAGTGCTCCATCGTTTGGAAAGTTTCAATGTAGCGTCCGCATTGGCTTCATATCGGTTGGTAGTGCTTGCAAAAAGATTGGCAGACACCCAATCAGCTTCCGGCAACTGCGGTTTCTTAAATTCTACGTTTATCTGTCCTGTGATGGCTTCATAACCATTCTTCACCGAAGATGTTCCTTTGGAAACCTGTATACTCTGCATCCACGGACCGGGGACATATCCCAATCCATAAGGAGCGGCGGCTCCCCGATAATTCGGGATGTTTTCCGTCAACATCTGCACATAAGTGCCAGACAGCCCCAACAATTTAATTTGTTTGGCTCCTGTTGCCGCATCGGAATAACTCACATCTACTGAAGGGTTCGTCACAAAACTTTCACCCAGGTTACAACAAGCGGCTCTACTCAATTCGGCACTGCTTATCATGTCTTCGTTCATTACGCTACTGCGCAATTTCATCGTTCCCAGTTTACGAGTGACAATATTCACTTCATTCAGTTCCACTCCATCACGAAGCACAATATCCAGTTGTTGATTTTTACTGCTCACATGAATCGTGTCGTTCTGAAAACCGATAAAGCTGACAATCAGCATGTGGCTTTTGGAAGGTTTAGTGATAGAAAAACTACCATCCTCTTTGGTTGTCACTCCTTGTCCTGTATTCATCCAGAACACATTGGCACCCGGAATAGCCTCCCCGGTACTATCTTTCACTGTTCCCCGTACTTGCGCATATATATTGCCGGCAAATAACAGGAACAGTCCTATTATCATATATTTCATTCTTTCTAAAGTTACTTTCGAGATACAAAATTAATTCATTTCTCATGCAACTTAGTTGCATTCAGTGCTGCTTTACTTTCATGTTCTATTGAAAGCAAAGGATTAAATAAGAAAGAAATAGTGGCTAAATAATATAAGTGGAATATAGCGCCAGCTTCTGCCTCGAACAGAGAGGTGGCGGAGAGGTCAGACTATCATATTCTACCGATTTATCCGCATAGGTCGGAGTCAACAGATAGCAAAAATGCTCACACAAAAGATCGACTACTAAAGCTGATGTTGTCAGTTCAGTAGTATGTTTCATCAAATCGAGCTTATAGATAATAGCTGTACAACCCTTATCTTTACAACCTTTTTTTGAATCACAAGTATGAGTCTTTTTACACTTCGGACAGCCTGTATCACAACAGCTCTGCACCGTTTCACAACGGACACAGCAATAATGCACAATAGAGACTCCACCTCCTGAATAGATAATCAGGAGAGAAAGGATAAGTGCTGTTATGTAGGCTAGTTTTTTCATTTCAGAGGACAAAGATAAGAATAAAAACAGATTTTCCTATAATTTTTCGTAATTAAGATTCAATCAATCCGATACAGACACATTCTCTTTCCTTTATTTGGCTATTTTAGAGTCATATCAGCACTATTAACTC
>NZ_JBCOCI010000320.1:0-1495 GCF_040929485.1 Phocaeicola sp. RTP21198st1_B8_RTP21198_201120
CAACAGCGAAACGCCGTGCGAAAGCTGCCTACGAACAGAGCAAGGAATATGAACAGGCTGTCAAGACGCAGTTAGTAGCATCCGTTGCCAATACGTATTACACCTTGCTGATGCTCGATTCGCAGTATGAGATAGCTGTGGCTACCGAAGCTGCCTGGAAAGAAAGTGTAAATGCCACCCGTGCCATGAAAAAGGCCGGGATGGTGAATGAGGCCGGACTGGCGCAGACGGAGGCTACCTACTTCAATATATGTACCACCGTACTCGACCTGAAAGAGCAAATCAATCAGGCGGAAAATTCACTGGCACTTTTACTGGCAGAAACTCCTCACAAAATACAGCGTGGCAAATTGGGAAATCAACAGTTGCCGGAAAACTTCTCCGTGGGTGTTCCCTTACAGATGCTTGCCAACCGTCCTGACGTGCGTAGCGCAGAATTTTCGTTGGCACAGGCTTTCTATACAACGAATGCCGCACGTGCCGCTTTCTATCCTGCCATCACGTTGAGCGGCAGCGCAGGGTGGACCAACAGTGCAGGGAGCATGATTGTCAACCCGGGTAAGTTCCTGGCCTCCGCCGTGGCTTCCCTGACGCAGCCTTTGTTTAATAAAGGAGCGAACATCGCCCAACTGAAAATAGCGAAAGCCCAACAGGAGGAAGCCCGCCTTAGTTTCGAACAGACCTTGCTGAACGCAGGCGTGGAAGTGAACGAGGCACTGGTGCAGTACCAGACTGCCCGCGAGAAAGCCGACTACTACAACAAGCAGGTGGCTTCCCTGCAAACAGCAGCCAAAAGCACAAGCCTGTTGATGAAACATGGCAACACCACTTATCTGGAAGTATTGACCGCCCAACAGACGTTGCTCAACGCGCAACTGTCACAAGTGGCGAACCGCTTTACTGAAATCCAGGGCGTAATCACTTTGTATCAGGCATTGGGTGGCGGCCGTATGTAGGGAGGTATGTATGAATCCAGAAACACTGCGTTGCCGGATACTCGACTACACCAAGCGGGAAATGTACCAGCATGGTGCCGACGGGTTGACGATGGATGATATAGCCAGGGGAATGAAGATGTCGAAGCGGACACTCTACAAGCTCTTTCCCAGCAAAACGAGTCTGTTCCGTGTCTGTCTTTCTGATTTTGCTAACGGAATCAGAAGCCAGATCCAGCAAAAACAGATACGGATGGACAGCTCGTGCATGGAGGCACTTTTCATCACAGTGGATGGCTATCTCACCCTGCTTCATTCGCTGGGGAAGAAGTTGCTGATGGATATTGCTACCGACAGGGAATACCGTGCTGCTTTCGAGCGGGAGGAGGCTTTCTGGTTGCAGCAGTTGATTGATGTCTTGACGCATTGTAAGATTTGCGGTTATCTGCTTCCCGGAGTCGATCCCGACCGTTTTGCACCGGATTTGCAGGAGGTCATCTACCAGAGCAGCTTGCAAGGCACCCCGTACCTGGTGCAGCGTATGTTGAACTATACGCTTC
>NZ_JBCOCI010000321.1:0-1418 GCF_040929485.1 Phocaeicola sp. RTP21198st1_B8_RTP21198_201120
ACTCATGATGAGGATGATGCCGAAGGATTCAAAATGTTGGACTGGTTACTTTATACTTCCACTGATATGGTCAATTGGACCGATCATGGAGCGGTCGCTTCTCTGAAGAGTTTTGATTGGGTGAAACGTGATAACGGTGCCTGGGCAGAACAAGTCATCGAACGTAATGGCAAATTTTATATGTATTGTCCGATTCATGGTAATGGTATTGGCGTATTGGTCTCCGACTCTCCTTACGGCCCTTTTAAAGACCCTTTGAACAAACCGCTGGTTTGGCAAAAGGAGCATTGGTACGACATTGACCCGACCGTATTTATTGATGATGACGGACAAGCGTATATGTATTGGGGCAATCCGAATGTTTATTATGTGAAACTGAATGAGGATATGATTTCATATTCGGGGGAAATTGTACAAGTGGAAAATAAACCGGAACATTACCAGGAAGGTCCGTGGGTGTATAAACGGAACGGGCATTATTACATGGCTTTCGCTTCAACTTGTTGCCCGGAAGGGATTGGCTATGCCATGAGCGACAAAGCTACCGGACCATGGAGTACAAAAGGATATATTATGCGTCCAACAGAGCGGAGTAGAGGAAATCATCCTGGAATTATCGATTATAAAGGTAGTTCTTATGTATTTGGCCTAAATTATGATTTGCTTCATTTGGAGACTTTGGATCATAAGGAACGCCGTTCGGTCTCTGTTGCAAAAATGCATTATAATCCGGATGGAACTATTAAGGAAGTTCCTTATTGGCAGGAGACGAAACTGGAACAGATTGAAAACTTTAATCCTTACCGTAGAGTGGAAGCTGAAACGATGGCTTGGGGATATGGTCTTAAAGCTGAAAATCATAAGAATGGTGGTTTGTATATAACCGATATTGATGATAATGAATATCTGTGTGTGCGTGGTGTCGACTTTGGCAAGAAGGGAGCAAAGAAATTCAGTGTAAGCGCAGCTTGTGTTGAAAAAGGCGGAATGATAGAAATTCGTCTGGACAGCACTGAAGGTCCGGTAATAGGCAGTGTCAGTATATCACCGACAGGAGGACTGGATATATATAAACATATGTCATGCCGGATAAAGAATGCAAAGGGTGTACATGATCTTTATTTCTGCTTTAAAGGAGAGAAAGGAAACAAACTTTTCAATCTGGATTATTGGGAATTTGAATAGCTTTTATTCAAAAAAAATAAGATTGTAATGTGCTTATAATCAGTGTAATTATTAGGGCGTGCTACAAGGGGAAAGATAGATGTAACATTGAAAATGAAGATGTTATTTAGGAAAAGAAGCCCGTAACATAATTATGTTTGTAGTTTTATAAGCTGGCATATCTTTGCAGAAAAAGATCAGTAATTCATATTTGATTATAAAGAAAATAAGAGGTATTATGAAGAATACACAGG
>NZ_JBCOCI010000322.1:0-808 GCF_040929485.1 Phocaeicola sp. RTP21198st1_B8_RTP21198_201120
TCTTTCTGCCGATCACTAACGGTAATGGTGTATTTACCATTGATATCGGTAATGGTACCCGTGTTTTGTTTTCCTTTCACGGTCACATTTCCTCCAATCACTTCCAAGCCTTCGTTGTCCACCACCTTACCGGTAACGGTCAAACTCTGGGCATAAATGCCGGATACACCGACAAGAAGCAACAAAATGCAAATAATTCTACTTTTCATCATATTCTGTTTGTTATTTATATTCACTATGTTTCATTGTTTATCATTGATTTACTACCCGGGTAGATATAGGACTCCGGTCGGTCATTTCTACCACCTGATAAGCTCCGTCTATCTCGTCGTAAAGCAACGAGGAACCCGTATATTGTCGAGAGTAAAAATTGCCATTCAACGCAGGATTGTCTGTTCCATAACTAAATACCGCTTGTTCGGTGCGATGACTCACTGTCAGTTCCGGTGCCTTGGAAGCATCCAAAACCGCTTTGATCGTCCAGTCGCCTACGTTAAAGGTATCACCGTCACGGTTAATAATAGAAACAGCCTCATCTCCTACCTGAATTATAGCCAGGAAACGGGTGGCAGAACAACCGTCAACCCGTGCAGTCAAGTGCCACTGGTTGGGATACTCTGCTCCGGTGATGGCGGGCGGCACTACAAAACGATCCGTTTGGGACAGCGTAAAAACGTGTCCTCCAAAAAGTTGTGTCACAGCCACCCATCCTTTGGTCTTATTATCTGTAGACAACGTTTTCTTTACCGCATCGATCTTAAATTCCGTAGGACTATGCAACAGCCACTCCCAGCGGACAGCCTCCGAT
>NZ_JBCOCI010000322.1:841-1485 GCF_040929485.1 Phocaeicola sp. RTP21198st1_B8_RTP21198_201120
GCATCAACACGTGCCGACGGTATTTAGTCAACGGAGTGGCACCGAATCCATTTTCAGGCGTCTGCTCAATACCTGCCTGCTTGAAGTAGCCAACCCACATCGGGTCATTGCTGATACTTCTGTAAGCATGTGAAGCATCTCCCAAACAGTAACTGATATGCTGTCCGCCCATAGCACGCATCACACTGCCATAACCTTCGGTAGAATAAGGTTGCCCGATGCCGTTTACCAACAGTGAATTATGCGCCCGCGTATGGCGATAGGACATCAGATTATGAGCATCGCTAAAGTTCTGATAATAGCCCGTACTGCGATACACATCGACACCCTTATACAACAGATTAAAAGCATTCTGGCTGGCAGTCGTGTGACTGCCGGATCCGAATGTACTGGAACGGAACGAGAGTGCAAGATCTTTTTCTACATCTTCCGGTGCACTGTGCATGGCTACTTCACCGGCATCTTTATACCACACCATTTTATCAGCCCCGGCAGGAAAAGCTGTGTTGTAATCCTGCTCGGTGCACATCCGGTAAAGACGCAATTCATAATCCCGACGCAACAGCTCCCGACATTCTCCGGCATACCATCCGGCATAGGAATCACCCGTTTCACGCGCCAGATAGTCAGCAAAGGCGGCAACC
>NZ_JBCOCI010000323.1:0-300 GCF_040929485.1 Phocaeicola sp. RTP21198st1_B8_RTP21198_201120
CCTCTATATCTTCTACCACAATCTTGATTCCATTGGTCTCTTTATTGTCTACGACAGTTTTCAGGATAAATTCCATTTCCAACGGATTGCCTGATACCGGAATAGTCGTATATTCCTTCAGGTCACCCAGTACTTTATTACACAATGTATGTTTTATAGACTTAATGCCCACAGCTGAACGAATCACTACAGACAGAGAAACCTCTTCATCGGGTACTAAAACTGGGAAATCTGATGGTTCGGTGAATATCTGGGATGGAAGTTTGGTTATCTTTTTAATAGGTATTACCTTTTGTGCCG
>NZ_JBCOCI010000323.1:310-1485 GCF_040929485.1 Phocaeicola sp. RTP21198st1_B8_RTP21198_201120
GTCCGTTGATGTTACCAGTATCCCGGCTGCTTCACGCGTGTTAACCTTGACATTCAAGTCAAATTCAAGTGTCATATCAGTTTGCAAGGTATCTATCTTTAAACGTTGACGTTCAGTCGCGTTTATCTCTTCATATTCTCCATTCTCATCCATCTTCAACAAGGTAGCATATATGCTATGTATACCCACAGCAGAGAAACTTCTGGCAGATACAGTCACCGTCGAGTTATACTCCACCACATCTATTTCAGAAGGAGAAGTGAGTTCTACAGTAGGTGGCGGATACGCGTTGTCGTCCGAATAATCGGGCTCACTATCACTACAATTTGTCAACAACAAACCCCATGGAAGGGCAAGTATCAGGATCATTATATTTTTGATATATTGCTTCATGACCGTTCATTTTTTATTTTAAAGATTCGATTTGTAATTGAAAACAATGTAAATCTCCGCTTACACTTGTTTCGGTTACCCCCCTAAAAGCCCATTTGTGTGAAGTCAGGACAAATATACAATACTCGGAGTCTCTATTTCTATTTTCCACTTCTACGAAAGAATAGGTATCAGAAGTTAAGTTAGAAGTAATTGCCGACTCAAGATTAGGCAATAACGCACGTTTAACAGTGCCTACCAGAACCGTCTGTTCGTTTACCTTTTTCTTGAAAACGTCGACAGCCGGAGCTATCAGGTCTTCACTATTTAATGATACAGAACAGAAGAGCATATCTATTCCGTTCACTGCTTCTGTTTTTGTTTCAAGATATCTGCAATCGTTTTTTACTACATATTGTGTCATTTCGGAAATAGTAGAAGGAAAAAGAACCGTACTGCCGATTATCTTTTTCTCTCCGTTACTATAGCTGACAGGTACAAACACCGGCACTTTCTTGCTCTCTCTAGCAGTCTCCGTACCCGTATTTATGATTGCAGTTTGCCCATAGACAGCGTTCGTCCTGTCCAACAATGCCACTGAATGAACAGTGTTTCTGATAGATGACGCCACCTCTTTATAACTACAAGAGCTAAATAAATTTTGCTCTGACAAGTGCGCATAAACCAACACGTTAGTTGTTCTGAACCGGTTCCATTCCGGAATATCTTCTCCCTTGTTATCCTCATCACTACACGAAACGAACAGGCAAGAGATGACACATATAAATAGCAGATATAGATAG
>NZ_JBCOCI010000324.1:0-1484 GCF_040929485.1 Phocaeicola sp. RTP21198st1_B8_RTP21198_201120
CCAATGATACGAAGAATACAGCCGAACCCGGGTCACCCTCACGTCCTGCACGACCACGCAACTGGCGGTCTACACGACGGGATTCGTGACGTTCCGTACCGATAATTGCCAAACCGCCCGCAGCCTTCACTTCCGGACTTAACTTGATGTCGGTACCACGACCAGCCATATTGGTAGCAATGGTTACTGTTCCGCTTAAACCGGCGGTAGCAACGATGTCCGCTTCTTTCTGGTGCAGTTTGGCGTTCAATACCTTGTGCTCAATCTTACGCATGGTAAGCATCTTGCTCAACATTTCGGAGATTTCTACCGAAGTAGTACCCACCAATACCGGACGTCCTGCTTGAACCAATTTTTCGATTTCCTCGATAACAGCTTTATACTTTTCGCGTTTCGTCTTGTAAACGCGGTCGTTCATATCCTTTCTTGCAATCGGACGGTTGGTCGGGATCACGACTACGTCCAATTTGTAGATATCCCAAAGTTCGCCTGCTTCCGTTTCAGCAGTACCGGTCATACCGGACAGTTTGTGATACATACGGAAGTAGTTTTGCAAAGTAATTGTTGCAAAGGTCTGCGTAGCAGCTTCCACTTTCACACGTTCCTTGGCTTCGATAGCCTGGTGCAATCCGTCAGAGTAGCGGCGACCTTCCATGATACGGCCTGTCTGCTCGTCTACGATCTTCACCTGTCCGTCGATCACTACATATTCATCATCTTTCTCGAACATGGTGTAAGCCTTCAACAGCTGGTTGATGGTGTGTACACGTTCCGATTTGATGGCATAGTTTGTCAGAAGTTCATCTTTCTTTTCAAGCAGTTGTTCGTTGGTCAGATTCAGGTTTTCCAATTCCGAAAGTTGTCCGGCGATGTCCGGAAGCACGAATAATGTCGGGTCTTCAGAGTTACCGGTAATCAGGTCTACACCCTTATCTGTCAGGTCTACGCTATTCAGTTTTTCGTCGATTACGAAGTACAGCGGATCAGTCACTTCATGCATACGCTTGTTGTTCTGTTCCATGTAGATCTCTTCCGTCTTGAGCATACCTGCCTTGATACCCTGTTCACTAAGGAACTTAATCAAAGCCTTGTTTTTCGGCAATGCCTTGTGGCTGCGGTATAAAGCGAGGAATCCTTCTTCCACCTCTTTCTTATCGTTGGATGCGATCAGTTTTTTTGCTTCGGAAAGATATTTGGTAGCCGTTCCACTAGCGGACGGAGTTGCTCGAACAACTGGTCATCGCCTTTGGGTACAGGACCGGAGATAATCAACGGAGTACGTGCGTCGTCAATCAATACCGAGTCGACCTCATCGACGATGGCATAATTGTGCTGACGTTGTACAAGGTCTTTCGGGCTGATAGCCATGTTGTCACGCAGGTAGTCGAAACCGAATTCATTGTTTGTACCAAAAGTGATATCTGCCAGATATGCCTGACGACGTGCGTCGGAGTTCGGCTGATGACGGTCGATACAATCTACGC
>NZ_JBCOCI010000325.1:0-1165 GCF_040929485.1 Phocaeicola sp. RTP21198st1_B8_RTP21198_201120
CGGTTATCTTTCGTATAAATTTCAGAACCCCATACGTCAGTGGTATATCCTTTCAATGTCACCATCCAATCTGCACGACGGAAAATGCCTGCCGAACCATAGTTGTAAACGAAGAATCCCTGTGGAGCCTGTGCCGGTTGAATACCTTCCTTCTTGAAGAAACGCGCATTCGGAGTATCACTATTGCGTATCAGACGTAAATAGTCAGCAGCCAGACCACGATCAAACGTATTTCCCTGACCGGACAAATCGCCGGATAAAGCTATATTGGCAAATGCTTCGATATCATCGCTTCCCATCTTCCCTCCAAAAGGATGACGGCCACTGATTCCGATGCCCCATTCATAGAAATTGCAATAATTGCGCATAGCAATAAAGGCTGATTTCATGTGTTTGCGCGCATCTTCGGTCAGTTCAAAACTTGTACCATTGGTAAATGCAATATATTCTCCTACAGTCGCAAGTACTCCAGTGGTATATCCCGGATAGAAACCGCCATGATGGAAAGTCGTACCGTCTACCTTTATACCACCGATCGTTCCCGGAGTATAACGTATGCCAGGAATCCAACAATTCATCACGTGTTGGAGAGCATGGCTGACGAGTTTCTTGCAGAGCCGCCCAAAAACGCAATGTGGAGAGATAAGCATCCCGATGAGGATGTTTATAGATAGCATCACGCATCAGCCAGGCAGTTGTATATATCTTACGTACCTGATAACCATAATGATGATTGGTACCCATACCGCTACCGTATGCAAATCCCTGATCGATAGCATAGTCGAATACGGTAAAGTAGTTTTTCTTTGATGTTTCGTTCTGGTTATAATAAGCATCATAGGCAAAGCCGGAAAGCATCGTTTCAATATCGTTCCATGACATTTCTCCTTTCTTCTTGTCCTGTTCATCAGGAGCAACAATAGGAGTTCCTATAAATCCCGTCCCAGCGATGGATGGACTGATAGCCGCTTTCTCAAATGTTTTATAGGCAGCATTAATAGGCCCTTGCGGTGCCTTTTTCACTTCAAGAAAATCTGTCAAACGTTGTTCGATAGTCTTCAGCTCCTTCTTTTGTTCGCTTGTCAATTTAGAAGGCAGAGGAATATCATACGACTGTTGTTCCCATTTCCACACGAGACACCAATGCCACAGGTCACGATTAGAC
>NZ_JBCOCI010000325.1:1175-1481 GCF_040929485.1 Phocaeicola sp. RTP21198st1_B8_RTP21198_201120
CCGGAAAAATCAGACGGTCAAGAAAGATACGTCCCTTCCGTTGCGGGGCAACCAGCCGATAGGCTACGATCTTCTTATCTTTCTTGTCGCCCTGCATATACTCAAAAGAGATCCAGCAAGCCCGCCAGCCTGCTGCCTGCAAACGATAAGAGAACCAGTAAGAGACTTCTCCCTCCTTATTCAGAAACTCAAAACGAATAGAATCCTGCTGCGGTTTCTCATTATAAATCCACAAGGTAATGCCGAACTGCTTCTCGTTTCTCGTATTCAACGATAAAGGAGCAATTTGAACATCCAGTGTAGAAC
>NZ_JBCOCI010000326.1:0-772 GCF_040929485.1 Phocaeicola sp. RTP21198st1_B8_RTP21198_201120
GTATCATGGGTATATGTAACAAGTTTGCCGGAATTATCTCTCCTCTCATTTTCGCTGCATTGATTCTAAAAGCTGATGACAGCGAACTTTTTGCCCTGATAGAATCGGGTACACTGGATACAATAACCCAAAGTGTTATGCTTGACGAACTGATACAACGTGTCATCGTTCCGTACACTATACTAGGAATACTACTTTTATTAGCAGGCATCGTCATTCGATATTCTGTCTTACCTGAAATTAATACGGATGAACAAAATGCGACAGATGACAAAGAAAGCGGTCATAGTAATCAGAAAAACATTTTTGGTTTTCCATACCTTATTTTAGGCGCATTGGCTATTTTCTTTCACGTAGGAACACAAGTGATAGCCATTGATACCATCATCAATTATGCCAATTCCATGGGTATGGATCTATTGGAGGCAAAAGCATTTCCCTCATATACTCTGGCATGTACGATGATCGGTTATATATTGGGAATCATCGTAATTCCTAAATATATCTCACAGAAAAATGCACTGACTATATGTACAGTACTAGGATTATTCCTTTCATTCGGAGTTGTATTTGCCGACTTTAATGTAACCCTTTTCGGCCATCAAGCCAATGCCTCCATCTTTTTTCTCAATGCATTAGGTTTTCCAAATGCACTGATTTATGCAGGTATCTGGCCGTTATCCATTCATGGCCTGGGAAAGTTTACCAAAACAGGTTCCTCACTGTTAATCATGGGACTCTGCGGAAATGCAATCCTTCCGTTAATTTATGG
>NZ_JBCOCI010000326.1:782-1480 GCF_040929485.1 Phocaeicola sp. RTP21198st1_B8_RTP21198_201120
AATATACGATTTACGTATCGGCTATTGGGTATTAATCCCCTGCTTCCTTTATCTTGCATTCTTTGCTGTCAAAGGACACAAAATCACTTCATGGAGATAAAAAACAAATGAATAAACCTCAAACAATATAAAATGAAGAGACTAATCATTCTAAACGGACAACTCATCTTTCCTGATCGCATAGATACGGGCAAGGCATTGATTTGCAAAAACGGAAAGATCGAACAAATCCTTGCCGACAAAATGCTTGAGATAAACCCGGACGATCAAATAATAGATGCCAAACAACAATATGTATCTCCTGGTTTTATCGATATGCATGTTCATGGAGGTGGCGGACATGATTTCATGGACGGAACAGTGGAGGCATTTCTAAGAATAGCGGAAGTTCATGCGAAGTATGGAACAACAGCTATGGTGCCTACAACTCTGACCTGCACCGATGAAGAGTTAATGAATACTTTTACTATTTATAAAAAAGCGAAAGTTCTGAATAATAAAGGTGCTAAATTTATAGGTCTACATCTTGAAGGTCCTTATTTTTCACCTTCCCAGTGTGGAGCACAAGACCCTAATTATCTTAAAAAACCATGCCCGAAAGAATATAACCATTTTATAAATATCTCACAGGATATTGTACGCTGGAGCGTTGCGCCAGAATTGGAAGGAGCTATCGAAATGGGGGAAGAGCTGCAAAG
>NZ_JBCOCI010000327.1:0-546 GCF_040929485.1 Phocaeicola sp. RTP21198st1_B8_RTP21198_201120
TGATTAAGTATTATAAACAAAATAGCAAGTAAGGAAAGATGGCTAATTATTATACAGACATACCGGAACTCAAGTTTCACTTGAACAATCCGATGATGAAACGTATTTGCGAACTCAAAGAACGCAATTACAGAGATAAAGATGAATTCGACTACGCTCCGCTGGACTTCGAAGATGCTGTAGACTCTTACGACAAAGTATTGGAGATTACAGGAGAAATCACAGGAGAAATCATTGCTGCTAACGCAGAAGGTGTAGACGAAGAAGGTCCTCACTGTGCTAACGGTCGCGTAGAATATGCTTCCGGAACCAAACAGAACCTGGACGCTATGGTGAAAGCCGGCCTGAACGGTATGACCATGCCACGCAGATTCGGCGGTTTGAACTTCCCGATCACTCCGTACACCATGTGTGCAGAAATCGTGGCTGCTGCCGACGCCGGTTTCGGAAATATCTGGTCTTTGCAGGACTGTATTGAAACACTGTACGAATTCGGTAACGCTGACCAACACAGCCGTTTCATTCCTCGCGTATGCCAAGGTGAAA
>NZ_JBCOCI010000327.1:661-1479 GCF_040929485.1 Phocaeicola sp. RTP21198st1_B8_RTP21198_201120
TCTATGGACTTGACCGAACCGGATGCAGGTTCCGACTTACAGGCAGTTATGCTGAAAGCAACTTATAGCGAAAAAGACGGTTGCTGGTTGCTGAACGGTGTAAAACGTTTTATTACAAACGGTGATGCTAATCTTCACTTGGTATTGGCTCGTTCGGAAGAAGGTACAAGAGACGGTCGTGGTCTTTCTATGTTCATCTATGACAAGAATGAGGGTGGTGTGAACGTACGTCGTATCGAAAACAAACTCGGTATCCACGGTTCTCCTACTTGCGAACTGGTGTACAAGAATGCTAAAGCTGAACTTTGCGGTGACCGCAAACTCGGTTTGATTAAATACGTTATGGCTTTAATGAACGGTGCCCGTCTGGGTATTGCTGCGCAGTCCGTAGGATTGAGCCAAGCTGCTTACAATGAGGGATTGGCTTATGCTAAAGACCGTAAGCAATTCGGTAAAGCAATCATCGAATTCCCGGCAGTATACGATATGCTGGCTATCATGAAAGGTAAGTTGGATGCCGGACGTGCTTTGCTGTATCAAACAGCTCGCTACGTAGACATTTACAAAGCATTGGATGATATTTCCCGCGAACGTAAACTGACTCCGGAAGAACGTCAGGAACAGAAAAAATACGCCAAACTAGCAGACAGCTTTACTCCGCTGGCTAAGGGTATGAACTCTGAATATGCTAACCAGAACGCTTATGACTGTATCCAGATTCACGGTGGTTCAGGATTCATGATGGAATATGCTTGCCAACGCATCTATCGCGACGCACGTATCACCAGCATCTACGAAGGAACTACCCAGTTGCAGAC
>NZ_JBCOCI010000328.1:0-1477 GCF_040929485.1 Phocaeicola sp. RTP21198st1_B8_RTP21198_201120
AAAATCCTGAGCAACTTTTTGTTGCTCAGGTACTTAAAAAGTTTAATTTATAATAGTGTTGCGGAATTAAGGTATAAAAGAAATTGCGGGTTCGATATTTTGTGTAGGAACTTTAAAAGGCATAGGACATCTTTGGTTTGTGGGCAATATATTAATCTGCTATCTTTTGACTCCATATCTTGATTGGATATTTAGACGCAATGCCGAAAGAAAGTTCTTGTCAAATCTCAAAAAGCTTATTTTCTTAGCAGTAGTGTTTACTTTTACAGGTATCTATCTACAATCCTATTTTCGCCCGGGGCACATTTTGTGCTATATAGTCGGATATGTCCTTTCAGTAACATACCGGGATTATGGAGATAAAGTTATCTACAACACAATGATTTTGTCTGGTGTTGTTGCATTTGTATTGAAATCAGTATATGCCTATTTGAAATATTTCAAGAATGTGGAGATGATTGGTATATGGTCACATTTCCATGACTATTCTCATATGGTTGGGGAGTGTTCATAATGACATTGTTGTTGGTGCTATTATACAAAGTACCACAACTGAAGATTGCAAGTTTCTCTGATAAATACAGCTACGAAATTTATATTGTTCATCAGTTGTTCATTTTGAGTCCTCTAACATTAATGGCTTTAACAAATTATCCTGTAGTTAATATCGTTGTAACATTATTAAGCATAGGTATATCAGGTGTAGTTCTGAAAATAATGACAAGAAGTTTACTGAAAACAATCAAAATTGCATAACAAAAAAATACACTTATGTGCAAGTTTACAATTTGTATTCCGTCGTATAATCGAGCACATACAATTCAAAAGCCTTTAGAAAGTTTGGTAGAGCAAACATTCAAGGATTTTGAGGTGGTCGTAGTAGATGATGGTTCTAGTGACAATACAGAAGAGGTTGTTCACCCGTACGAATCTCTTCTGAACCTTCGTTATATCAAGAAAATAAACGGAGGTAAGCATACTGCCCTAAATAGGGGTATTGCGTGTGCCAAAGGAGAACTGTTTGTTATTCTTGATTCTGATGATCAGTTTGTTACTACCTGCTTGGAAAAGATGGCTAAACTATGGGACGGATGCAAGGACAGGGATTCGTTTTGTGGAGTTATGGGCAAGAGTATGACTAACGGCAAAATGATAGGGCGGCCATTTCCTGAAGGTCTGCACTCTTTGTCTTATGTAGAATACCACTATGGTGACTATGCGGGATGGTTTCTTGATTGTTGTGAGTGTCTGAGAACTGATATCCTTAAGAGGTATTCGTGGCCTGAAAATCTTGAAACCAAATTTGTTCCGGAGAATTATGTAATGGATCAAATAGGCTTAAAGTATAAACTTCTTCTTACTAATGAAATTTTTATGGATAAGGTTTATGAGAATGATGGTATCCTCAAATCCGCAACTAAGCCCTTGAACGTCCTTATTGCGTTTACACGTCCTCTCATTACTGAATTTGCAGATA
>NZ_JBCOCI010000329.1:0-1052 GCF_040929485.1 Phocaeicola sp. RTP21198st1_B8_RTP21198_201120
GGTGGGATACGGCAGTATGAAGAAAGAGTCGTTGACAGGCTCGGTAACAGTGGTCGACCAAAAACTTTTTAAAGACAAAGGTACGGTATCCAATCCGCTTTCGGCCATGCAAGGTCAGGTGCCGGGTTTACGCATCACCCGCTCGTCGGCTGCTCCCGGTGAAGAGGGATGGGGTGTCTCAATCCGTGGTTCTGTATCGAAGAACAAGGTAGAACCTCTCTTGATTATTGACGGTGTACCTGCCAGTGGTGTGAGTGAGATAGCTCAACTCAATGCCGATGACATCGAAACCATTAACTTCCTGAAAGATGCTTCGGCTGCCATTTATGGTGCAAAAGCGGCAGGTGGTGTGATTTTGGTAACTACCAAACGTCCCGATGCCGGCAGAACCAAGGTGGAATATAGTGGTTCGGTTACACGTAAAATTGTGGGTTTGCAGCCCCGCATGATGAGTATGGACGAATGGACGGATGGTGTGCTCCAAGCCCGCTTGAATGACGGCTATGGCGAAGACGACAACTGGGTGCGCTATGCCCGTTTGGCTAAAGCGATGAAGAGGAGTTGGATTAATCTGCATGGTGGAAATAATCCCGATGAAGATCCCATTCCGGGAGGATTCCGCGGTGTGGCCGACTTTGTGTTTCATGATATGAACTGGACTGATGTGCTGTGGGGGAACGCTACTTCTACCCAACATAACCTCAGCATAAGCGGAGGTTCGGAGAAATCGACCTACCGGCTCTCGCTTGGTTATTTGAATGACCAAGGGACGCTGCAATGGGGGAACAACTCGAACGAACGCTATAACGTACGTTTATTCAACAGCTTCAAGATAAACGACCGTATCAGCTTGGAAAGCAATATGTCAGCCAGTCGTCAGCATCAGGTGGCTCCTACACAGATTGGTAGTATATTAGGCAGTAGCATACCGCAGCCAGGGTTACCGGTTTCGACCATCGATGGCAAACCGTATGCGTGGGGAGGCATTCATACTCCCAACTGGTCGGCCGAGTTGGGAGGTGACAACAAACTCGTAGTGACCACTATGAATG
>NZ_JBCOCI010000329.1:1062-1474 GCF_040929485.1 Phocaeicola sp. RTP21198st1_B8_RTP21198_201120
ACCGATTCAAAACGAGAACTCTCCCTATCCTGCAAAAGAAAAATCATCGTATACTAAAAGCTCTGCACGTACCGATAATTACACGGCATCAGCTTTTCTCACTTATAAGAAATTATTTGATGAGGCTCACGACATATCGCTTATGGGAGGTGTGCAATATGACTATGCCGCTTACGATTATAGCGGTACCAAAGCAATGGACGTGGAAGCGGCAATCGAATCGCTTAACGGTAAAGGACAAATCTACATAGACAAGGTAGACCGTTGGGAGGAAGCTATTCTCTCTTATTTCGGTCGCTTGAATTACAACTATAAGTCAAGATATATGGTAGAAGTGAATGCTCGCTACGACGGCTCTTCGAAATTCTTGCCCAAGAATCGCTGGAACTTCTTCTGGGGCGCATCAGCCGGA
>NZ_JBCOCI010000330.1:0-1472 GCF_040929485.1 Phocaeicola sp. RTP21198st1_B8_RTP21198_201120
GTCGTCATCATTATAATATCCGCGGGCATTATTCCAGTCGTAGTGGTATTCCACTACCATTTTGAAGTTCTGATATGTTTTCTTTGATTTTACGAAGAACGTGTTGCTGACTTTGGCATATACATTTCCGGGACGGCTAAGGGAACCTCCGCTTGCCTGATAGGAGCTTTGCTCGAAAGGCACATTATAATACCCTGTTTCTGTGGCAGTAAGTATCGGTAGCAACCCGGACGAATTGGCAACAATGGCGCTCTTTTCCATCTCTGTTTGAGTATAGCTGACACCTAATGTGTAATTAACAGTACGTGAGAATGGTTTATTAATTGATAGTTTGCCATTATGGCTTAGTGAGAACAGCTGGTTGCGATGTATGCCAGATACGTGAAAAATCTTTGCTGTATCCCAAGTTAAAGGTGTAACGGTCGAATGACTTTGTTTTCTGGCGTGGATCTCCCCATGCTTGTGCATAGTCGAGATTGAAATTCAGGATACCGGCATCTTTGTTTAAACGCAATCCTTTACCGAGCGAGTAATTCATTGTTCCGGGATTTATCTTTCCCTTGATCTGCCAGGGTGTTTGTCCGATTTTGGAATGAACAACTACAAGTCCGGAGGTTAAATCACCGTATTCGGCAGAAGGAATACCACGGATTATTTCTACGGATTCAATATCGTCCGCACTAATTTGGCGTAAGTCTGTTCCGACAAATGCGGTACTTGAAAATCCTCCTTGCGATAGTGTACCATTGTTGGACATGGGAACTCCGTCCATTATGATACTCGAACCGAAGGCATTGGTGTTATTGTTAACAAGAGTACGGAGCTGCACATTGGAACGGGACGTTAAATCTGTATTTTTCATTAAGTGTCCCGGTATGAGTTGCATCACGTCATCAAGGCTCATAGCCTGTAAATGGTCTATCGCTTGTCTGCCTATAATGGAGCTGGTAGATTCTCCG
Source organism: Phocaeicola sp. RTP21198st1_B8_RTP21198_201120 (assembly GCF_040929485.1). Taxonomy (NCBI): domain Bacteria; kingdom Pseudomonadati; phylum Bacteroidota; class Bacteroidia; order Bacteroidales; family Bacteroidaceae; genus Phocaeicola; species Phocaeicola sp. RTP21198st1_B8_RTP21198_201120. The sequence continues at coordinate 960 of NZ_JBCOCI010000330.1, forward strand.
GCCGCATTTTGTTTTGCTACCACTACTACCTCTTTCAAAGCTAGCGAAGTGGGAGACATGCGGATCGTCAGATCCAGGTTTTGTTCAACGTTGATTTCCCGTTGCACAGTCTCGAAGCCTACATACGAAATATTTAATATGTATTTTCCTGTGGGGACGTTTTTTAGTACTGCCTTTCCCTCCATGTCGGTTGCGGCATAAGCTCCTAGCGGATTGAGAATGCAGGTTGCCATTGGTAGCGGCTGTTTGTTTCCCCTTTCCAATAACAGGATATGGATGTCATGAGTGGTGGTTTGCTTTTGAGCAGGATAGAGTAGAATAACGGATTCATTGATTTCGTACGTCAGTCCTATTTGCTTGCAAAGGTTGTTGAGTAAAGTGTTCAATGATGTCCCTTGCGGATAATTGAGTGTTACAGTCTGTTGGCTATTAATATTCTTCTCTTCATAGACAAAATGTACATTGGCAGCTTGCCGAATCTGGGTCAGTGCGGTACGTACCGGGATATTCCGT
>NZ_JBCOCI010000331.1:0-1470 GCF_040929485.1 Phocaeicola sp. RTP21198st1_B8_RTP21198_201120
TAAGTAGTGATAGGTATAAAGTTTAAGAGATAGTTCAAACTTCCCTCAATAGAGATAAAAGAATGACTCTCCTTTTTCAGGCTATATTATACAGATTATAACAATTTTCTCATGTATAGTAACAAGTAATTTAAGTATAAATTAAGTACGTATGGAAGGTCGGGTAATGATACAGAATGATTGTAATTGGAAAGGGATGTCTTGGGATGAATTAAAACAAAGGCTTACCGATGATCCGGAGTATAAGGCAAATATCGAACTGGCACGCCGTGTAGTAAACAACTATGAAGTAGTGGTTAACTATTATCTGGGTCCGATGTGTACAAAAATTGTGGAAAGGATTAATAAGATTATGGGAGAGAATTCATATACGGACTACTACCTATTCTTATCTTATCCAATAGTTGATACAGATAATGGTCCAAAGCCCGAATGGCATCGTGTATCTCTTTATGATGCCAAGGATTGCAAATTGCAGACTTATACTTCTACTATAGCATGCCGATATTTTTATAAATTGGCAAATAAGGAAAAAATGAGAAAAAATCAAGAAGATGAATTATTCGAATATAAAGATTATGAGTCTCTATTGTTATGTGATCAAGTAGAAGAAGAGGGTGAAAGTATAACTCAAATTCGCATGAGAAAAGCATTTGCACAGCTGAGCGAGCGTGATAAGTTGGTTTTGACATATCTTGTTATAGCAAAGATGCCGGCTATCGAAGCATATCCGATGGTTGAGAGGATGATTCATCCTATTGCAAAAGATGGGATGACAAGCGACCAAGTCAAATTAAATTGGACAGTCAAGCAACGCCAAGATGCAATGTCTTTGATGAAAGGATATGCATTGAAGCATCTACTTATTAAGTATAATGAACAAAAAAAGCAAGAAAAATGAAACGTATTGATGATATTATTTTTAATAAATTCGTGTGCAATACTCTTTCTCAATCAGATATGGTTGAAGTAGAGAAGCAACTCATTGAAAGCAAAGAAATACCTGCATCTCTTCATGCTTCTATCCTTAATTATGAAATGAATACGGAAGAAGCTAGTGAGATGCTTGGTGTGAACGAAGAGCAGTCTGATTTTATAAATCAAGAAAAAAATATGGTGGATGAGGATAGAAAAGAGGAGAGCGATGACTCTATAGAGGTACAAGATGAAATAATAACATTTAAAAACAGTACTAATATGAATATCAATCTTACAAAAGAAGAAGCACTGAAAGTTCAGGAGCTCTCCACAGTTTACAACGAGTTTGAAAATTCGGAATTGAATATTGACGAAAATCTTGTTAACTTCTATCTAGCACAGCGTTCGGGTACCTTTGCAGAGGATGCACATGAAGTCATAGCAGGTATTCGAAAAGGTGTTGAGACTTTCAATGCCAACCTTACCGCAGCACTTAAAGATGGTGATATAGACTACATATCGCAGTTGAAAGAATTGGGGCAGGATCTTACT
>NZ_JBCOCI010000332.1:0-522 GCF_040929485.1 Phocaeicola sp. RTP21198st1_B8_RTP21198_201120
GCGCGTACGTTCTCCGGTACGCTCGAGATACTCTTTCGATTCTTGTCCTGCACCGACTCCGGCAGCCGTGTCATGCTGAAACAAGATACGACCTTCGATATCAGCCGGAAAAAAATAGGCGAAAGAAAGAATGATAAAAGCCAGAATGGCTATTAAGTCAGGAAGAAACTTTTTCATTTACGATGACACGATTTACTATTTACGATTGAAGTTTGAATATAAAAATAAATACGACCGGACAATCTAACATTTACAATTGATAACAGTGGAATATCGATCTCCCTTATTTATCAATCGTAAATGGTAAATCGTCTAATCGTAAATCAAATTAGTATCTATAATGATCTGCTTTATAAGGTCCGTCCACCGATACACCAATATAAGCGGCCTGTTCGGGAGTCAACTTAGTCAGTTTCACACCGATCTTTTCAAGATGCAGGCGAGCCACTTCCTCGTCCAGATGCTTCGGCAAGCGATATACATTGATATCATATTTCTTGTTGAACAGTTCTATCTGCGCCA
>NZ_JBCOCI010000332.1:571-1132 GCF_040929485.1 Phocaeicola sp. RTP21198st1_B8_RTP21198_201120
GAATTACTCATCACGAATGACGGGTGTCCTGTTGCACATCCCAGATTTACCAGACGACCGTCGGCCAACAAGATAATGCTATGTCCATCCGGGAAATAATAACGGTCTACCTGCGGTTTGATATTCACACATTTGATGCCCGGATAATGTTTCAAAGCATCTACCTGAATTTCATTATCGAAATGGCCGATGTTGCAAACGATAGCCTGGTCTTTCATTTTCTCCATGTGGTCGATACGGATAATATCGATATTACCTGTCGTAGTCACGAAGATGTTACCTTCCAGACAAGCCTCTTCCATCGTCACTACTTCGAAACCTTCCATTGCAGCCTGCAGTGCACAGATCGGGTCTACCTCCGTCACGAGCACCCGCGCTCCATAAGAACGCATGGAGTGAGAACAGCCTTTACCCACATCACCATAACCGCATACCACTACTACTTTTCCGGCAATCATCACATCTGTTGCACGCTTGATTCCGTCGGCCAACGATTCGCGGCAACCGTACAGATTATCAAACTTAGATTTCGTTACCGAGTCGTTTACATTGAATGCCGGG
>NZ_JBCOCI010000332.1:1142-1466 GCF_040929485.1 Phocaeicola sp. RTP21198st1_B8_RTP21198_201120
GAACAGCAATTTGCCTTCTTCCTGCATCTGATACAAACGGTGTACGCCTGTCGTAGTCTCTTCAGATACGCCACGCACTTCTTCCGCTACGCGATGCCAGCGAGTACTGTCTTCTGCCAACACTTTCTTCAAGATAGCATTCAGTTCTATTTCATCCTCCGCGTGTACTTCCTTATCCAATACGGCAGCATTATTTTCAGCATCATAACCCACGTGGATCATCATTGTTGCGTCACCGCCATCATCTACAATCACATTCGGTCCCTTGCCGCCGTCAAAGCTCAATGCCTGCAACGTGCACCACCAATAATCGGCAAGAGTCTC
>NZ_JBCOCI010000333.1:0-1465 GCF_040929485.1 Phocaeicola sp. RTP21198st1_B8_RTP21198_201120
GTCATATGATTCATATGAAAATTGATGAGTGTTTCCCATTTAGCAGCTATTGTGGTAGAATTACTACGAAAACGTATCGCCATTCCGGCAGAGTTACGGCTTAAATTCCATAATGGAGCACGAGAAATATTCTTTAATGAATCCGGAAACCTTTCATATCGTGCCCCAGCACTCTCTGTCGCCCTTCCTAATAGTGGAAAATTCGATGCATTGTGGTATACTAATTGAGCATGTATATGAAACACTAAAGAAAGTACAATAAAAATACAAAATTCTCTTTTCATATTCAAGCATTATAATTTCAGACCCTTCAAAAATAAATATATGTTATGTTAAAAGCAACAATACACTATGAACAAAAAAACTCCTAGATCTGTATCCGGTCTTTTATTGTTTTATTTATTCAATAATGCATAAGCACACCATATTATCGGTGCCTGTCCATGATAATCACCGGCGATGCGGGGACGATCCATATAATATTGTTTACTGTTTTTCTTTCCGGTTCCAACACAAACCTCAGTAAGATCATTCTTGTCATTAATATAATTACATAAGCCAAGCCATGCACGACGTGCCACTGGAGCATATTCCTCTTTATTCAACCAGCCGTTATTAACCCCCACAATCATGGCATAAGCAAACATTGCCGAACCAGATGTCTCTGTCCAAAAGTCCGGTTCGGTAATCAGCTGATTCCAAAGACCGTCCTTGTTCACGTATTTTTTCAAGTTATCCATCATCAACAAGTAACCTTTCATGATACGTGCACGATTAGGATCCTTTTCCGGTAAGTTATAAAGTAACTCCGTCATACCGACAGCCATCCAACCATCACCACGTCCCCAATAATAAGGCACATCCGGTGCATGATAGAAAAGACCGTTGGGATGTTGCAATTCGTCCAAATACAGAACCATTTCTTTGGCAGCCCTATTGATGTACTTAGGATCACCTGTAGCTTTATAAGCCTCAGATTGCACAATAGTAATCATATACATATCATCAATCCAAAGACGAGTTTGCCAGGAGTATCCCTTTTTATCCCATTTACGCTCCTCTTCGTTTGCATTGGCAGGAAGTTGCCATTGAGTGTCAGCATAGGGCAGTCCTAGATCCAAATAACGTTTATCTTTCGTTATATTATAAAACCTCAGAGGTAAGCAACCAAACATATTTTGGTCTACGTGAATCGGCGGAGGTAGAAGTTCTTTTTCCAGATGAAACAATAATTCGAAACGATTTCTCAACAGCTTTATCAGATCTTTATTATTTGTCAATTCTGCAAAACGAAGAGCTCCGTACCATGTACACACCTCTGCATAATGTATTCCTCTATCAAAATACAGTTGGTGTTTAGTTTCCATCAAACGTCTGCTCAATTTATTTCCAACCGTTTTTGGATCTGCCTTCACAGGAAAATCTCCAAAATAATTTTGAGCAGAAATCACATTTGAGCTCAAAA
>NZ_JBCOCI010000334.1:0-1463 GCF_040929485.1 Phocaeicola sp. RTP21198st1_B8_RTP21198_201120
ATCTTTACCTAACCTTACAAAGGTAAAATATGGTAATATTAAGCATTTCTGTCCGAAATATGTCCGAGAAATATGAAAGTGAATTTTTATTTAGATAAGCCCTATAATCCCGATATTTCGCCTGAAAAGGTCAAACAGGAATTGGCAAAGGTTGGAGGGAAAAAGAAGAACCTTGCACAAAAGTTCTGGAATCCATCGCCCACTGCACTGTATCTCTTCTTTTCACCGGATAAATCCTGTAGGATAAAATACAGGACAAACTATAAGATATTGCCCAAAAGTTGGGATTTTGAAAAGGAAAGGCTTAAACCAAGTGCCAGCGGAGCGTTGGAATTCAATGTTGAACTGAACAACCTTGCAAACTGCTGTACAAGGGAAGCAATGCGAAAAAAAAGAAACAAACCAGTTTCTTTCCAAAGAGGATTATAAACAGATTGTACAGGACTGTATTGACAGGGACAATGCCGTCAATAGTGAAATATCCATTTCCCACCTGAAAACCCAGTTCCTTTCCTACAAATCCAATTTTGTCAAAGAGGGTACGTTAAAAGAATACCGGACAGTCTTTAAGGGATTGGAGGATTTTGAGAAGCATAAGGGAACAAAACTTATCCTTAGGGAAATGGACGGTAAATTTCTCGATCAGTTTGAGGTATTTCTAAGCAGGAAAAAGAACACGAACGATGGAGATAAAGAGGGCTTGCTGAATGACACCATCCACAAGTACATCTCCACGTTAAAGGTATTCCTAAAGTGGTGCAACGACAATGATTATTTGGTGCATCCCGATGTCTTCAAGACCCAGAAGACAAACTTTAAGAAGAAAGCCTACAATGAGATCATTGCCCTGTCAGAATCCGAAATACAGAAACTGATGAACCATGATCTTTCGGACAGACCCAGTCTGGAAAGGGTACGGGATCTGTTCTGTCTATTGTGCTACACAGGGCAAAGATTTGAGGATCTGATCAACTTTGACCCAAAGGACATAAAAAACAATGCTTGGGACTTCATTTCGGTAAAAGTCAAAAAAAGGGTGATCGTACCTTTTGAGGGGTATATTGCCCCAGCAAAGGATATCTTGGAGCGTATCGGTTACTCCGTGCCCAAGATATCCAACCAGAAGTTCAATGAATATATCAAAACTGTCGGCAAACTGGCAGGAATGGACGAAATCATAAAGATCACAAGGTATTCAGGTAAGCAAAAGCTGGTGATAGAAAAAAGGAAGTACGACTTCCTATCGAGCCATGTCGGCAGAAGATCAATGGTAACGAACCTATTGAGCAGGAACGTACCCATTACACTTGTGCAGAAACTGACCGCACATTCCGACATAAGGACTTTAATGAAATACGAATCGGCAAACACGGATTCGTTAATCGATGCACTGAACAATTTTTAAAATTATGAACAGTAAATATTTCAGAAGAAGAAAACCGTTTGACTTTGATCCGCATCCA
>NZ_JBCOCI010000335.1:0-1461 GCF_040929485.1 Phocaeicola sp. RTP21198st1_B8_RTP21198_201120
CTGCAACAGTCTGATTAGAGTGATTCATAAAAGAATGTAAGGAACGCAAGTGGGCGTTATGCCCTGATTTGACTTCAATGGGATAAACCATAGAATCCTGCACCCACACATAATCGACTTCTGCATTAGAACCACTTTTATTACGCACCCAGAAACAACGTTTCTGACTGACTTTATCTGTCAGTGTCAACAGTTCTTGCGCTACAATCTGCTCCGCTATCATACCACGCCAAGCATCCATTATATCTTTTGCTCCCAAAACCTCTTTCTGTACCTGTGCCGCATAATTCACCAATCCTGTATCTAACCAGACCAGTTTGGGCATACGCTTTATTTCAGGAGTGGCCGGAACTTCCGTTGCCGTAGTCGGATAAACTAATTCCAGCAACAAAGTTATAAAGAATTTCCAAAGATGGGGCAAAACACCATTGATTTTGTTTCAAAGATGGGGCAAAGCCGCCTAATACTGTCGTAAATATGGGGCAAAAAGAACGTATTTACAATCAGCTAATCTACAAATTAGACGACTTACCATGTACTAACTCCAATCGTACATCGTAAATCGTCTAATCGTAAATGAACTTAATCGTAAATTATTTTTCTACTTCACGTCGAATGCAGCATCAATCAACGCTTTCAAGTTCAGATAATGACTTCTGTATATTCCACTGGAAGCATTTGCCGCATTGGTCAGGTCTCTTCTAAGATCAGTCAACTGTCCGCGTGCAATAGTCGGTGCTTCAGAAGGGAAATCGAAAGCTACGAGCGAATAACCACCCAGACTTCCGAGCGAACCGGAACTGTTCTTCGGTTTATCAAGCATTCCAATCAACGCATTGACATAAGTCTTTTGCAAACTACGTTGGGAAGCATCCGGTTTCTTTCCTCCTTGCATATCGCTCCAGATACTCTTCTTCAAATCACGGAACAAATCGTTGGCTGTGTATGCCTTCGCTCCGTTGACCAGTTCGTTGTCCGTCATCTTATCGAGTGTGCGGCTGCTAAGCAGTTGTTTCAATGTACTGCTCTGTACACGGTAGATCGAATTGAAAGTATTGATACCAGTTCTTTCGGACAGTTTATCATCCATCAGCCAGGTCGGTGTGGTAAACAGTTCCTTGTTCAGGAAGTCGACCGCTTTCTTCTGAATATCCTTCGGAACATATTCCACCGCTTTCATGTCTGTCTGTTCCACAGAAATCGGATTGTGGTAGATACCGGCCACATTGGTAGCCACATGGCCCATGTACAAGTCGAATTGTCCCACCACATTCTGATACAAACGGACAGCTTTCATATAACCTTCGTTCGGTTCATAAGTCCAGTTCATGATTTCAGGCATCACGCGTTTCAGGTTTTTGATACCATACGAACTTGCCAGCATGGCATCATCTCCCAAATCTTCACTCTGGTTGCGGGGATCGTTTCTGTCGAGTTCCGTTCCGAACGTATAGCGTTTGT
>NZ_JBCOCI010000336.1:0-691 GCF_040929485.1 Phocaeicola sp. RTP21198st1_B8_RTP21198_201120
GTATCCGGTTGCACAGGTGTATTTGCGCAACAGTTTGACTATGGCAAGATAGCGCCTCATCCCCGGCTGTTATTGCCGGAGGGCGGAGAAGAAGCTATTAAGAAAGCTATTGCGGAGTATCCCCCGTTGGCAGCAGTTCACCAACGGATTATGGAACTTTGCGACCGGACACTTACGGAATCACCTGTGGAACGTATCAAGGAGGGCAAACGCCTGTTGGCGATTTCGCGCATCGCATTGAAGCGTATCTATTACCTCTCATACGCTTACCGTATGACGGGAGATAAGAAATACGCTCACCGTGCGGAACAGGAGATGCTCGCTGTCAGCCGTTTCACGGACTGGAACCCTACTCATTTCCTGGATGTAGGCGAGATGGTAATGGCATTGGCTATCGGTTACGACTGGCTCTATGATTCTTTGCAGCCCGACACCCGCCGGGTGGTGCGTGAAGCAATCATCGAAAAAGGATTTGATGCGGCAAAGAATACCCGTCATGCCTGGTTCTACACTGCCAAGAATAACTGGAATTCCGTATGTAATAGTGGATTGGCGTATGGTGCACTGGCTCTTTTCGAAGAGATTCCGGAGATTTCGAAAGGTATTATCGAGAAATGCATGGAGACAAATCCGAAAGCGATGGTAGGCTATGGTCCTGATGGAGGTTATCCCGAAGGATTCGGATATTGGG
>NZ_JBCOCI010000336.1:701-1460 GCF_040929485.1 Phocaeicola sp. RTP21198st1_B8_RTP21198_201120
TGGGGGTACGGGACGAGTTTTCAGGTAATGCTCATTGCTGCGCTCGAAAGTGCTTTCGGCACAGACAATGGGCTCTCCCAAGCCCCCGGATTTAAGAAGTCTGCCCGTTTCATGCAGTATATGACGGCTCCGAGTGGAGACTGCTTCTGTTTCTCGGATTCTCCGGTAGAGGCGGAATGTAACATGATGATGTTCTGGTTTGCAGGCAAGGAGAAAGACCTTTCCCTGTTGTGGATTGAACGTCAGTATCTCGACCGTCCGGATATGCAGTTTGCCGAAGACCGTTTACTGCCCAGCCTGATGGTGTTCTGTTCACAGCTCGACCTGAACCGGATCGGAAAGCCGAAGAAAAACTTCTGGTTTAACCGTGGAGATACGCCTGTGTTTATCTACCGTGGCGGATGGGACAGCAAGAAAGATACCTATCTGGGAGTGAAAGGAGGTTCGCCCTCTACCTCTCATGCACACATGGATGCCGGGTCGTTTATCTTCGAGAGAGACGGAGTGCGTTGGGCGATGGACTTGGGGATGCAGAGTTATATCACACTCGAAAGTAAGGGAGTGGACCTGTGGAATATGTCGCAGAACGGACAACGCTGGGAAGTATTCCGGCTAAGCAATATCGCTCACAATACGTTGACGATTAACGGAGAACGCCATTTGGTAGAGAGCAATGCCCCGATCACCCGTACTTTCGAGTCGAAGAAACAGAAAGGGGCGGAAGTAGACCTGTCGACTGTGTTTGCCAATAGTGTGAAG
>NZ_JBCOCI010000337.1:0-1450 GCF_040929485.1 Phocaeicola sp. RTP21198st1_B8_RTP21198_201120
TGAGGGGAAGATGTAGGATACATACTTCCAAAACGGAGGAATAGCTGCTCCCGGCCAGGAAATTCCTGAAATAAATAACAGGGGGACTGATGTGAATACAAAATCAGCATACACGTTTCCCGATTGCGAATGGCAATAGAAGCTGTCATCGCAAAGAAGATACAAGCCGCAAGATAGGGGACAACGAATAATATTAATGAACTGGGTTGCCCAATTTGGTTGAGGCTAAACAATCTTGGAACGACATAAAGTACGTAGAAAGCTACCAATATATAAACTAGGAAATAACTCAATCCTTTTCCTAATACAATTCGTAACGTCCCGTTATAGTGACGATTAATAGGTACAAGATCCTTAAATCTGTTGTTCTCACGAGCAGTTCCTGCAGCGAGACCGATGCCGAGCAATAATGTCTGTTGGATAATCAATACCAATACAGCAGGAATCAGGAAAGCGGCAAACCCGGCCGTGGGGTTGAAGATGGAGATTTCTTCATATTCTATCGGATAAGCAGTGATTTCATCCTGACGGTCGGTCGTGTTTCCGCTACGTGCAATTTTGATATCCCTGTTCATATCCAGAGAAACGGCAGTGTTGGCAAGAAGCATCGATTTATAGTATAACAATCCGCTCATGTCGCAATAGATACTGACTTGTGTCTGTTTTCCTTTGGCAATATTGTCGCTGAAATCCGAAGGGATATAAATGATACCATACGCACGCCGGTTCTTTAGCGTTTGTTTGGCTTCTTCCATATCAGCACAGTAAGAGACGATTTGAATATCGGGTGTGGCATCTACCTTACGGAGATATTCACGACTAAGAGATGAATGTGAATCGTCTACAACAACGGCAGGAACTTCACGCACTACTTCGTTGTCATAAATGAAACTATACAACAACGGATAACCTAATGGGACGAGTATGAAAAATATCAGCACCCCCTGGTCGCGGAAAGTTGTTTGAAACTCCCGCTTCCAGATATAAAACAGGTCATTGATGCCTTGGGCTATCTTGACTTTTAATTTTATATCTTTCATTGAGCGTATAAATTTATAGTAAACCAATGCTTCCTTCAGGCGATGAACCACAAAGAAGGGGAGCATCATAAATATTAATAGTGCCATATAGTTGGTCCATGAGTAAGCCATACTATATCCGTTGAGTGCTTGATCGACGTAAATCAGGAAATAATGCCGCAACGGGAATAGATTACTCAAAGCCTGTAGAACAGGATGCATAGCCATGACCGGGAATGAAAAACCGGAAATGGAGAACGATATGACTCCCCACAGGGAAGCAAAACTTAATCCGAGTCGTAGAGTCGGCAGAGTTCCTATCATAACAATACCACAACATTGAGATGCTAGTACGAGACACAGTGTGGCGAATATCATCGGGAATATGCCGCTATTGCAAGGAAAATGCAGAAATCCATACAGGTATACAT
>NZ_JBCOCI010000338.1:0-342 GCF_040929485.1 Phocaeicola sp. RTP21198st1_B8_RTP21198_201120
GAGCCGTCAGACTAACGAATCGCAAACTTCGTCTCATTCTTAAGGGAGTTGAAATTTTTATTATAGAATTCGTATTCTGTATAGTTTGTGGCTGTTTCGGACAGACGGAGTTTGTGTACCGACATATCTTTCTTGTTCAGATAGATTTCTATACCGGCAATATAGGCTTGTACCGCTTTGTTGGTCGGTTTTATTTTAACCAGATAGTATCGTGCGTCTTCAAAATACTCCAGCAGATAGTTGGACGACATTTTAGACAGGTCGCCTATCATACATGCGGTCAGCATATCCTGCATCTGTGCCATCATTTTGTTCGAACTAAGATTCATGATACTTTTCTTG